>JAGBPZ010000039.1 GCA_017633115.1 Erysipelotrichaceae bacterium
GGTAATACCAATTGGATATGGTCCTGTATGAACTGCAATGACAGAACCTATCTGCATGACTGTAATATCTAAGTCAGCATCAGGATAAACCTTTAACACTTCTTCTTTAAACTTAGCAGCCACTAAAGGTCCTTCTTCCTGATCATAGCCATAACCAATACTGTAGACATAATCACTTGGATTGATCTTATTTTCTTTAAAGTGTTTCAACACCTGTTTGATACAACGATTGATACTTTCTTTACGTTTACGACTGACACCAAAAGCAAAGATTTCGCCTTCTTTTAAGACAATCAATGGTCTAATACCTAATAAAGATGATGCCACTTTAGCGACTTTACCAATACGACCACCATGAATCAAGTAATCAAAATTACCTACTGTAAAGAAGATACGACCTGTAGTCTTGATGGTTTCAAGACGTTCAACACATTGATCATAATCTACACCTGACTGACACATCTTAGCAGCTTCAATGGTGTAAATACCCTGCAGAACGGTATTGAATGTACAGTTGATAATTGTGATCTTACGATCTGGATAATCTTCTTCAATAGATTCTTTGGCAAGTCTTGCCGCATTATATGAACCAGAGAATTTGATTGTGATACAAATACAAATAATATCCATTCCCTGATCGAGATAGAGTTTAAATGCTTCAACATAATCATTTACTGAAGGTGTTGATGATTTAGGAAAGATATCCTTATGATCCACCATAAATTGGTAGAATTCTCTTATTTGAATATCAACATTTTCCTTATATTCCTTATCTCCTACATGGACATAAAAAGGAACAACATGAACATTATATCTTTCAATCTGTTCAGGTGATAAATCACATGAGCTGTCTGAAATAATCTTATACATATATTTCACCTCGACACCTATTATATCAATTATTCAAAAAACTGTAACAATGAATTTTATTAAGTGATAAAAGTCATTGTATTATGCTAAGTTCTAATACTTCAAAACAATACTTCTTAAGTGTGTTGTTTCCAAAGACAATATATTGATAATTCCATCTTTGACTGATCATATAAGATAAATAATATTAATATATTAGTTTTAAAAGAGCTCCTGACAATACAGACAGGAGCTAATTATTTTTATATTTGTGATTGACTGATACGCTTCTTTAAATATTCTCGTAGAGATTGATCAGTACAGTAGATATAACAACCTTTCATTCCTCTAGTCATTAACGTGCGATAAGTATTTTTTATAATTTCATCTGCTTTCTTCTCTGCTTCTTGAGGATTGGCTTTATAAAGCTTTTTAATTCCCTTTACTGATTGGTCAGATTTGGCTCTTTTAGTGAAATCAGTAACTATGCGGTTATCCTTATAAATCATATCATCACCGATAATAACGCCAACATAATCAAATTCTAAACCTTGAGTTGTATGAATACATCCTGCTTCGTTAACCGAATTTTCATCAATTGCGAATGGTTCACCGTTCTGTAAATTCCAACTAATTTCAAAATCCCCAATAACTATATCATGGTAATTTGTGTTATCTCTTTGTTTAGATGGCCACTCCCAACAATAACCAGCCAACAAACGTGCTGTAGAATTTGAGGTGTTTTTATCTTTAATCATTTGATGTAATTCATTAGGTGTATCAAAAACTCTAATATCAAAATCTATACCTTCTAAATCATAGTTTGCAGTATCTCGAATTTCTAATACATGATCTAGCCATGCCAAATAACCATCAGATCCATTACATCTAAATTGTGATTGTAACTGCATTTCATATATTTCGGAACCTTCTTTTTTAGCCCATCTTCTTATTTCATCAATAGAACCAATATCTTTTAATGTTACACGTTGTGATTCATCAATAAAGAAGACAGAACAATAAGCAGAATGAATAATCTCTTTTATTTGATTTTCTCCTGCATTACCATAAAACCCTGACTTTTCATTGAGTCGATGGGCTTCATCAACAATCAGTGTATGAACACTATTAAGATCACTTTCATAATATGAACCTGAACCTTTAAACATATTTTTTATACTTGCTTTGTTGATTTTGATTTTTCTATCTTTAGCTGCCAGATTAAGCTTTTCTGTATACACGGTACGTGGCGCACTGTTTTTAGAGACATATTGGACAAGTTGATCATTTTCTAAAAGCTTTGTAAGCAAATTCACTGCGACAACTGTTTTTCCTGTACCTGGTCCTCCCTCAATAATGATTGTACGTTTCTTATAATCTCTTTGACACTGTTTTGCGAGTCTTAAAACTTCTTCATAAACCACCTTTTGATCATCAATCATCGTAAACTCAGGATTCCCTTCAATCATTGATACAATTGCTGATTGCAAACTCTTAGAAGGTCTGATTTTGCCGTGATCAACTTGTTTGATTATACTTTGATCATCACCACGAACTATTTGTTTCTTAATAAACTCTTTTAGAAAAGGTGCTTGTCCCTTAGTAAAAACAGGTGCTTCATTAAAATAACTTTTGTACATAGAATGATCAATTGGATCATCTTGATGACGAATATAATTATGAAGACATGCACATGGATGAATACCAATTTGATAATCCTGAACTGTTGCATTATAGTCTTTAATCAATTGAGCATAAGACCATACTTGATAAGATGGATGTACAACTCGTCTATTCGCACCTCCAGTAAACGTCTCAACTAATGCATCAACACCACCTATTGCCTTAACTTTATCCCATTGCTTCAATTCAATAATCACAAGATTTGTTTTGTCCTGCTTATCGTAACCAGAAATCATAAAGTCTATTCTTTTAGCGGTTGGCGGAATATTGTATTCAATCGCAATACCCGCATCATCAGGTATATCTTTATCATTAAGAACCTTATACATATAGTTGAGTGAATTTTCCCATGAGCGAAATTCGCTTTTAGGAGTATGCCTACCCAATTTATTTAATATTGCTTCTTCAATTTCAATCGCTATACGGTCACTAAGTACACTATCCAAAAAAGATGCTTTTGTACCATCGTAAACAATCATTTTAGGTCACCTCGTACTTATTTTACCAAATGCAACCTAAGATGTAAAAAGTGTAATACTACATCAACTATCATTTTTCTATCTATGTTGCAAGAAAATATTGTACTTTCATGTTACTTATAGTTGGTTTTCGATGTGCTCTTTCTTCATAAATCAAGTCAATCATCATAAGTTTGTAAGCAAAAAAAAGTGGCCATTAAGACCACTTGTGTACTAACCTAATACGTCCTGAACATACTGATCAACTTCTTCTTTAGTAGCGAAACGAGCCATGTAGAAGAAGTTACCCATTGCGTCTGATAAGATGTCAGGCATGCGTTCTGACATAACGATATTATTACCATAGTGAGAGACAATCCATTCATGATCATGAGTGAACTGGTTGCCATCACGACGACCACAGTAAACACAATGATATGGACGATCTTTGCTGTAATCACTATAACCTTTTGTGACCATGTCAGCATAGATACTGTAGACATCGATGTTGTTGGCGAAGTTCATCATATCAGGAGTGTAACCACCTGGGAAACGCATGTTGACTTCTAAGCCAACGAGTTCACCTTTTTTAGCTAAGCCTGGTTTATCTTTTGTCAATCTGAAGAATTCCATATGGAAGCAACGTCCGTTATCAGGGAATGAAGCAACGGCACGGTGACCAAGTTCTTTCAGATCTTCAGGAATTACGCGCTGTGAATAATAGAAGATATCCTTCTTTTCATTAACGATGTTCATGATTGGATCTGGGAAGACATGTGAAGTTTCAAATAAAATTTCACGGTCTAAGTTGGCGATACCATCAAATGATTCAATGATACCTTCGATGAATTCTTCCATGATGTACTGTGTTGCATGATCTTCGTTATAGAACGCATGAAGTTCATCATCATTAGAAATCTTATAAGTGTGAGAAGCACCAACACCATTGTCAGGTTTAACGATCACTGGATAACCAACTTTTTCAATGAATGCCTTACCTTCTTCATAAGTTGTTGTCAAGTGATAACGTGCTGTTTTGATGTTTGCTTTTTCATAGAAAGCTTTCATTTCAGACTTACATTTGATGAAGTTGATCTGATCTGTATGGATGCCAGTTGTGATATTGAAGTCAGTTCTTAACTTCGCATCCATTTCCAGCCAGTATTCATTGTTAGATTCTAACCAGTCGATTTTGCCATAGTGGAATGTAAAATATCCCATAGCTTTAATCATGTCATCATAATTTTCCATTGATGGTACATAGTAGTATTCATGAACGGAACGTTTAACGTCTTCAGATAAATAATCATATGGTGTATCACCAATAGCGAGCACTGTGACACCACGTGCTTTTAAACGATCACAAAACTGATAATAAGTTTTTGGAAAACCTGGTGAAATAAATACAAAATTCATAATCTCTCATCTCCTACTCTACGTTTGATATTATAACATGTTCCAATGATTTTGGATGATATTTATCATTTTAATCAGAATCTGTTCTGATGTTTAGAGTTTAATAATCATCATGCCATCTGTCAACAAATTATTGTTTGAAACAAAAAAATAAGAAAAGAGGCAGCTGTCTCTCTTCTTAAATTAATGGTCTTCTATTCACCAAATAAATAGAGGTTGTCGAATGGTAACAAGCTCTTAAATAAAGCTGTCATATCGATACCATAGATGTTATAACCTTCCATGCTGCCATAGAAAGTATAAACTTCATAGTTATCATCTTCGATTTCCATTTCCCAGCGGTCACCATCAGGAGCAAACATTGTCAGTTCATAATCATCCATCAGCTTGCCGGCAATGGCATTGACCAATGCCTGATCATGACCAGTTAAACGGATATATTGTTTACGAGATAATACATGATTCTGAATATAGCCTCTGAAGAATAAGCGTCCATCATCAGTATAACGGATGACCTGTTCTGTTTCTTCTTCAGAACCTAATTCAAAACGTACTTTAAAAGAACGAATTGTCAGTTTCAAATTGAATCATTCCTTTCTTTTCTTTATAAGTTGTATGCAAGATATAACATATAAACGACCAAAGTGTCAATTGCCATTAGAATAATCGCAAATAAGATATGACGTTTCCTTTCACTTACAATTGTTGCAATAAATTCACGGATAAAGGCATTGATCCAGAAATAACGCTTTGTAGGTGAACCGATACCTTCGACCTTAATACCTTGTGCAGTCGCTAAACAGCCAGCTCTAAAAACGTGATAGTTAGTTGTAGAAAGCGCAATCTTCACATCCTGATTGTCTGTATCCTGTTTGATGAGATCATAAGAATAACGAATATTCTGTTCTGTATTTAAAGAACGATCTTCCACTAAAATGTCATCTTCATTGATACCAGTAGATACAAGATAGTTATGGATAGCCTGTCCTTCAGCCATGACTTCATCACTACCCTGACCACCACTTGGAACAAAGGTAATATCCTTACCAGTGGCTTCTTTTTGCATCGAGGCAAATTCAATGGCACGGTCAGTACGGCCTTGAAGTAATGGTGTTAAAGAGCCATCGCTCCTAATCATACTGCCTAGAATCAGAATATAATCCTGATTGAAAGATGGAATATGTTTGGCAGCACGGTAACACATAATAATAGTTCCCAACAGCAGGCATTCAAGATAGGTGACAAAGATACTGATGGCCATTTCAACACTGATTTCGACATACATCGCCATGCCAGCCATATTGTGGACATCAACGATGGTTGTACGCTGCAGCCATTCACCTAAAATAAAAGGTGTAATTGTCGCAATACATAATAAGCCACCAAGGAATAAACCTAACATATTACGCCAGCTGATACCTTCATTGCGCATCAAATTGATTTGACTCATCATCACAAAGATGGATACGACAAAGGTAATAGGCAACATAATAGCTGAGAAGATTTTTGTCAAGCTAACAAATTGACCAAGTAAACGGTACAATGAATCGATTGTGAAACACTGAACCACATTATAGAAAGCCATGAAAGTTAAGAAGATAATCAAACCAAGCAATAATACATTCTCATAACGATACATGTTATCACGAAGGTTCTGCCTAAATGTACGAATCAATTCATAGAGTATGATAAAAACGTAGAGTGCAATCGCCAGCGGAATAATGCGCACAGCTTTCATATAGCCAAAGTAACTGTTACTCGTCAAAATGCCAAAAGGATGGACATGGAATGAATCGAATTTACTTTCTTCTTTACTTGTCTCAATACTAACATAAGTTTTACCAGGCTTTATAGACTTAAACGTCACCGTCGCAATCTTACCGTCAACCTTTATGTCAGTAACTTCAATAATACCCTCTGTTTCTATATTGATGTCAAACTCATCAGGTGAACTGTACTCGTTCATAAAATGACATTTAAAGTCAATTGTCTGAGCATTAAAGGCGACATAAATATAACTGCCAATCAATAAGCATAATCCAATAATCACTATTCTTAATTGCTTCATTTTAAAACCCTTCCTAAACCGTTCACATCATATCACTTTTGCTCTCATCAGACAATTTCATCTTTGAGCGCATCACTAATCATTTTATAGCCTGGTACATCAACACCGTATCTTTCACCTAATCTGACAATTTCATTGACGAGGCCATCAAATTCTGACTGTCGATGAGCTAAGATATCACGCTGCATTGAAGTCGTTGATTCGGGTGCGATACCATCTAATATTTTTAAATTTCTTTCCACGTAGTCTTCTTTAAACGGATGACCCATAGCTGCCGCTAAGTCCATGACTTCACGAATCATCTGCTTAAATAATTCTCTGGCATCTCCTTCTTTTTGAAAATCCCCTGCTTTGGCATTTAAATATACACCAGCAGCGCCAATCGGTGAGACGTAGCTGAATTTCTCTAATGCTTCTCTCTGGATCTCATTAGAGACATGTGAATCAATACCACATTCACATAAATCTTTAGCAACGATGTCTAATTCAGGACGAGCATCCTTTGCCTCTCTGACACCAAAGATGACCCTGAAGATAGCACCAGTCTGTTTAAGGACACCAGGACGATCAATAAATGATGAAATATAAATACAGCCATCAGTCACTAATAGCTCTGGTAATTGTTCCTGTAACGTCATTCCTGTTGAAAAGACATTAAGAATAGGAATGACAATTGTCTGCTTGCCTGCAACACGTTTGATAAAAGGTACACAGGCGTCAAGGGAATAATATTTGACACAGACAAAAATGATATCCGGTACATCATCATAACGATCCATATCCGTGGCTTGAACCGATACTGTTTCCACCATATTCATATATGTGCGTTCAACTGTTAAACCATGTTCCTGAATTGCTTGTAAATGTTGATTTCTCGCAATGACAGTGACATCCTTATGATGTTTAGCCAATGCAAAAGCCAACATACCACCTGTACCACCAGCACCAATGACTAAGTATTTCATAACGTTTACCTACCTTTACGAATCATATTGTACAGAATTATGACTCTTTTATAAAGTTCTATAAAGCATTTTTTGTTACAATATAAATTGTGAGGTAACGTCCATGGAACAAATGATTCAAAATACAATCAACTATATAACCGATTATTTTAAAGATGATTACAGCGGTCATGATTTAGACCACACGTTACGTGTCTACAGGATGGCACAAACACTTGCAGCAAAGGAAAATGCTGATTTATTGATTGTCTCATTAGCTGCCTTGTTGCATGATGTCGATGACCGTAAGCTATCTCCTGAGACCTATGAACACCTTGATCATGCCCGTGCCTTTATGGCACATGCTGGTCTTGATCAGGAAATCATTGATAAAGTCTGTCATATCATCAAGCAAGTCTCCTTTAGTGGTACTGATTCCCTTACTCCAGACACGATTGAAGGTATGTGTGTCCAGGATGCTGACCGTTTAGATGCCATGGGGGCGATCGGTATTGCACGTGCCTTTAGTTTTGGTGGTTACCATCATCGTAAAATGTATGATCCTGATATCCTGCCTTTAAATGATATGGATGCCAAAACCTATTTCAATCATACCAATGGCACCACCATTAATCATTTTTATGAAAAACTGTTGCTTCTTAAAGATATGATGAATACCAAGGCAGCTAAGGACATAGCCCAAAAGCGTCATGATTATATGGTAATATTTCTTGATGAATTTAAAGCCGAATATTATGGTGAACGCTAATCAATAAATGTCAAATAAACAATTTTGTGTTAAACTATTCATATAGATAGATAAGGAGAAAATCATATAATGAAACGTTTATTAAAAGTAGTCATGGCACTTATGATGTGCTTGTCACTTGCAGCCTGCAGCAATAATAAAGGTGCTGATGCTTCAAAAACAGAAACTTCTGTCGCTGATGCAGCTCTATGTCCACTTCATATCGACACTGAAGGTTTAGGTCAGATTGCCTATGCCGAAGAAGGCAAAACACCAGAATTCGATGATGAATACCCTGCTCAATCAGCAATGGTCAAAGTCGCTGAAGGTTCTAAATATGTCTTAGCTGCTAAAGCTGATGAGGGTTTCAAGTTCAAAAAGTGGACATTGGATGGTAAAGATTATTCAACAGAAGATACGATTACGGTTGAAGTCACTGCCGAAATGAAATTTGTCGCTGTCTTTGAGTAATTTAAAAACTAAAATCAAATATTGTCTCTGCATACAAAAAACATCATCTCGCGATTGAGATGATGTTTTTTCGTTAATCATTATTTGATTGTCTTTGCCTGCGCCATTTAAATAGACTAAGTATAAATAAAAGCGTCATTAATTAAGCGTTAGCTTTTAAAGAATTTAATTTATTAGTTAAGAAATAGTAATGAGCCATATCTTCTGCATATTCGTTGTCACGTTCTGGCATTGTATCTTTATGGTCATTAATGAAGATTTTTGAATAAGCAGATTTAGCTGTATCGATAATTGACTGTTTGATTGAGTTTTCTTTTGCCTGACGTTCTACATAGTTTTCTTTTTCCATGAAAACTGAATCAACCATATGATCTACATAAGTATCGATATCATAATCGTTTGAAGTTTCATTGATACCACTATTCATATCTGTAAAAAATTTATCATAATGTTCATTTGCTAGTTTTGTAATATTTTCATAATTCAACATTGTTTTAATCCTCCTGTGTCATCTCTAGATGACGGTTGTCAGTATAATCAAGTCGACAAGAGAAACAATACTTTTTTTCTCCCTTTTAATACCATTTACAAATCCTCACCATTATTCACGGAAAATCTGTTAATAAGGGTATTAAAAAACAGGTTTAAGGCGTCCCTTAAGCCTGCTTAAGCATGTTTAGTGCTTGCGATAATGTCTCGCGTACTCAGTTTTCAGCTTAAAAAGTTCGTGATTAGCTTCTTTGGACAGACAATAATCATCACATTCATTGATGATTGTTCGTGCGGATTCATAATCACCATCTTCAATCATCAAGCTGGCACACTTGAGACGGCATTCAATAAAGTTGAAATGATCACTGACAAATTCACGTAAATCATCTTCGTCAATCAACATCAACATATAAAGCATCCATGGTGATTCAATGACTTCATCATCGTCACACGCTTCTTCAATCAGGTCAATCTGATCATATAAACAATCAACCATGATTTCTCGATAACCAGGACCATCAAAATCTCTCATCAACAGATTCATGACAAAGAAATCCTGATCATCCTCGACATCTTTGATCAAAATATCAAAGACATAATCACTTTCACGAGGTTTAAAATCATTGGCCCATTGGCACATATCAGTCAATAGATTGTTGATATATAAGGCGATGTCCTCACTTTGAACATTGGTCGCAGTCATAAGTAGGTATTTAATAATAATATAAGCTGTCAAATAAAGGGCATACGCATCATCATACTGATCAAGAAGAGCATCGAGTTCATCAAAGACATCACCGTCAGTCGTATCTAAGATCCCATTCTTGTTGATGAAATAATCAAGAATGTCTTCAACTTCTGCCATTACATCATCATAGTCATATTGCATTTCCTGCATAGTTTATCTCCTGTTAAAATAGATTTGTCTTGTGGTGCACTTAAGACATTATGACTATAAAACATCGATGGGGACAAAAGTGGGTACATAGTCTATAATAAATGTAAGGATGTGATGAAAATGAACACAGTTTTATCTGGCATCGGTTTAATATTGATGGCCCTACTCCTGTTTTACATGAGTACAATTGACTATGTATCCATAGATGAACGTCAGTCCATTGAAAAATGGAATCGTAAACGACAACTTTATTATCGTATCATTGCCACAGGTATGGCAGGTCTGGGCATTTTTGTGATTGTCAATCAAAAAAGTCTCTATGCTCAGGTAATGATGATTATCTTCACCTTTATGATGGTGGCAGGTGCCATTAGAAATCTCTATAACAATCTTGATCAGTTCCATACAATTGCGGTGGGAAAATATATCAAATCCAAAAACAATAAATCCTCCAACTAGGCTGGAGGATTGTTCATACAAAAGCACAGGCCATCTCAAGATGGCCTATGTTCCTTTAATTATGATAATTTATTCAATGTGATACTCTTTATACAGTTGCTCTCTTAGTTCTTGATCCTGGGCGACTTTTTCAATCAAATCAGACTTCCCATCAGCAATCAATTTCGTGATTAATCGAAGTGACTTTTGTTCACCTTCTGCTCGTCCTTCTGCTCGTCCTTCTGCTCGTCCTTCTTCTAGGCCTTCATTTCTCGCATCTTCCATATGAGCAGCTTGCATGACCAAAAATCTTTTGCGTGATTCTGCTACCGTATACAGACTCTCGACATCGTTGAATTGATCTTCCTTATACATCAATATCGCCACCTCCTGATACTTCTTAGATAATTCTATTGTATCATCTGTGATGCCGTTTTGAAAGAGATAGACGATGGCTTCTGTCAGTGTCAGCTCATTAATGCATTTGTGCTTCAGAATGTCATCAATATAAGGCATATAGACGATATGTGTCTGCATCTTGTTGCTTAAACAATTACCCATTTCATCCTGGATCTTCATATGGGAGATGAGCACATCGTCATGTTTGCTTCTGACATCGACAAAGATGATCTGATGAGCGGGTGCAAATCGATAAGGCTCTGTCCCTTTGAGCTGGTTACTGTACAGTCTTGCAAGATAGGCCAGTGATTTGTCTCTGGCAGCATCACCAAAGGATGAGCTCTGCATTTCGATATCGATGTAGATGCCTTCCTGCGTTCTCACTAAGATATCAAGATACATGTTTTTGAAATCAGCCTTTTCCGGGAGGACTTCAGGATTGCGAACTTCAGAATAAACGACATTGAGACCTGTCACTGACGAAATAATCACATTTCGAACTCGCTGAGTATCGTCATCTTCACCCTGTAAGGCCCATTTGAATAAAATATCATTTTTGAATGTGAAACGTTCTTTTACTTCATTTGAAAAATCCATATATTCTTTCCTCCTACTTTTATATGCTTGATTTTTAGGAGTTTTATCTTACTTTTTTTATTAAAGTAGCCAAATATTTAAGAAGTCACGGAAAAAGCAAGCTAATGGAGCCCAAAAAGAACACTTTCATTCATTAAGTACTAAAAATCACCCTCATAAAAAGGATCAAAGGCTATAGGAACAAATTAACCAAAAGTGATTTAAAATCAAAAAAAGGCGTGACCCGCCTTTGATAACGTTCAATCCTGTCTGAACAGAATTGATTATAAAACTGTATAGAAAAGAAGAAAGGCTGTCACTTTATGACCTGTAAAGTCATTGTGTGACAGCCTTTATTTTTATAATGTCTGTTCCGTTCTGCCAATAATATCATCCTGAGTCTTTCTTGATAAGACATTAAAGAAAGCACTATAGCCAGCCACTCTAACAATCAAGTCTTTGTGGTTTTCTGGATGGATCTGAGCATCAAGCAGAGTCTCACGAGAAACGATATTGTACTGAACATGGTAACCATGAAGTCTGTTGAAGAATGTACTTATCAACATTTCCAGTTTCTGTTTGTTTTCTTCAGTTGACAACATCTGTGGAGTCATCTTCTGATTCAATAAGACACCACCAGTGATTTTTTCTGTACGTAATTTAGCGATAGATTTGAAAACTGCAGTTGGTCCATTCTGATCGGCATTATGAGCTGGTGAGCATCCTTCTGCCAGTGGTTCTTTGGCATTACGACCATCAGGAGTTGCCATAGTACCCATACCCTGTCCAACGTTAGCTGAGATTGATGACGTACCACCATATCGGATACCACCGATAGGACCACGGTTATAACGCGTATTTGGATATTTCTTGATTTCATCTAAATAAGAATCATAAGCTTCAACGACAAGTTCATCAACTTCATCGATGTCATTACCATATTTAGGTGCATCATGGATCAACATATCCTGGATCTTCTTATTTTCTTCGCTTGTGAAGTCATCTAAGATTGCATCCCATAACTGCGCTGGAGTGATCTTACCTTCATCAAAGACAAGTTTCTTGATGGCAGCAAGTGAATCAGCCATATTAGCGATACCAACCTGCAAACCAGAGATAAAGTCATAAACAGCGCCGCCTTCTTTGATGGTTTTACCACGACCGATACAATCATCAGTCAAGGCTGAACATAAGATATCAGGGACATCACGTTCACTGGCTTTATCAATGAAGTTTTCTACGATGACACTGTAATAAGTCATTTCACGGACTGTCTTATCCCAAACTTCTAATAATTCTTCATAGCTTGTCATGTCTTTGAAATAACCATAACCTTTAGTGAAGCGTTTGCCTGAAGTTAAATCAACACCATTGTTCATTGCACATAAGAGTACTCTAGGGAAGTTAATATAAGACATACCTGTACATCTGTAACCCCATTTACCAGGAACAGCTGTTTCAACACAACCGATGGCACTGTAATTATAAGCATCTTCTTCTTTGACACCCCAATTAATAAATGATGGAATGATGATTTCATCATTGTTTAATGCTGGCATACCAAAGCCTAATTTCATAACTTCGATACATTCATCGAAGAAATGTTTATTTAAATTCTTATGATAACGAACAGTCAGGTTAGGCTGTGTCAATCTTGTCTGAGCGACTGACTGTAAGACTAAGAAGCTTAATTCATTGACTGCATCTTTATGATCGGTTGTCTGACCACCAATTGTAACATTCTGATACATTGGTGAACCAGCTGATGATAAAGTATGAGATTGGGATCTGACTTTATTGACAGTCAAGGTTTTGATCCATAAGTTTGTCAATAATTCTAAAGCATCATCAATCGCAATCTGACCACTTTCTACATCTTTAATATAGTAAGGATACATATACTGGTCAAAACGGCCATAGCTTAATGAATGACCATTTGATTCAATCTGTAAAATAAGCTGAATGAACCAGACTGACTGGACGGCTTCTTTAAAAGATCTTGAAGGTTCATAAGGTACACGTCCACAGATATCACTGATTTCTAATAATTCTGCGCGTCTTGCTTTATCAGTTGTCTGATCAGCCATTTCTTTAGCGAGCTTGCTGTAACGATTCGTGAAATCTTTTACAGCTTCAATGACGATCAATACTGAACGATAGAAAGCTAATTTGTCAACTGATTCAGGATTCGCTAAATCAAGTTCAGCCATCATCTGTCTTGTACGGGCTTCATACCCTTTTAAGCCCTCAGCTAAGATTTTTTCATAATTGACTGATAAATGGGCATCACCGGCATTCAATTTACCTTCCATACCAAAGACACCAGTTTCCATAAAGACACTGACTTCATCAGGCAATAAAGCCATCCCACGGTCACGTAAGGTATTGTTTTTCCAGAAAGGTGCGATGTCACGAATCTGCTGCTTTGTTTCTTCAGTGATATGGAAAACATCACCATCACGTTTTTCAAACAAATCCAATTCATCAAGGACAAATTCCAATGTATATTCTGGGAAGATTGGTGCATTCACATTCTTAGTCGCCTGGTTACCGACAATACGTGTTTCGTCTTCAATATAGATTGTCATATTGTCAAGAATGTTTTTCAACATTAAGGCACGCAACATCGTACGTGGCTGATGTTGATTATTTTTATAAACTTCAGTTGCCAATACAGCTCTTTCCGCATCAATATAAGGTATTTCATTGAGTACCTGTTCTCTGAATGACTGCATTCTAGGTGTGAGTTGACCAAAATGTTCTGTGTTTTTCATCTTACCTTCCTCCGTTTTGTTTCGTTCGTAAGTATTTTTAACTTTTATCTTCGCCTATATCGTACTTTATCCACGATGTTTTGTCAATATCTTCTGTAAATAAATGATTTTAGTTTCTTTCGTAAGTTTTATATTGTCGATTCAAAACATTTATGTTACTATAGTGCCAGGAGGAAACGCTTATGTCTGATTCAACAATTAAAGGTACAATATTCAATATTCAAAAGTTCAGTGTCAATGATGGTCCAGGTATTCGTACAACCGTCTTTTTCAAGGGTTGTCCCCTTCACTGTGGCTGGTGCAGTAATCCTGAAAGCCAGAGCGTCTTGCCTCAAATCGGTTGGACAAGACGCAGTTGTGTCGGTTGTCAAAAATGCGTTCACGTCTGTCCGCAACAGGCCATCACTTATAAAGATGGCAGTATCCGTATCGATCATCATCGCTGTGTGAGATGTCAGACATGCGTCAAACAATGTCCGACCCGCTCCTTAAAACAGGAAGGCCAGCTGATGAGTGTCGAAGAAGTCATGAAAGAAGTCATCAAAGATAAAGACTTCTATGATGAAAGTGGTGGCGGTATGACTTTATCCGGTGGTGAAATGTTGATGCAAAGTGATTTTGCGATTGCCTTACTAAAAGCTGCCCACGAAGAAGGTATTCATACCTGCTGTGAAACCACTGGTCATATAAGCAGCGAGATCTTCAAAAAGATTATCCCTTATTTTGATACCATGCTTTATGACATGAAACATTATGACACCAATAAACATCATCTTGGTACCGGTGTTGGTAACGAATTGATTCTCTCAAATCTGAAATATGCCATTGACCAGGGTAAAGATGTATTGATTCGTATCCCTGTCATCCCTGGTTTCAATGATTCACTTAGTGATGCCGCAGGCTTCGCTGAAGCCATCAAAGCCGTTGGTGCCACTTCTTGTCAGCTATTGCCATTCCATCAATTTGGTGAAAACAAATATGACATGCTTGGTCGTGATTATTTGTATCAAAGCACGACTGCCCTGCATAAAGAAGATTTGATTGATTATATCAACGTATTTAAAAAGCATCATGTTGACGCTTTCTTATAGAGGTATATTTATGTCGAAGAAAAAAGAAGAACGATTAACTGCCATCCTTCAGCTAATCACAGAAAAAGAACAGCTTGATGTCACCTCACTGGCGAGTCATTTCAACGTCTCTCAGGTGACAATGCGTAAGGATTTAGA
>JAGBPZ010000040.1 GCA_017633115.1 Erysipelotrichaceae bacterium
CCATTCTTTAAAGCATACATAGCACCATACTGCCATGGACCTTTGATTTTATTGTTTTCATAGCCAACATTACTTTTGACATAGTTATAAATTGCCAAAGCTTTTTTGCGTTGTGAATCGCTTTGCTTATAAATCTTCTTTAAGATTGGATCGATTTCAACATTGACATCCTCAGTTGTGGAATCTTTCAAATCTTTAAGAACAACTGTGACGGTAACTGTTTTTGAAGCGCTATTGCCTGATAAATCGGTTGTCGAGTAAGTCAACTTATAAGCACCTACGGTATCGAGTCTGACTTTTGAATCATCAATAGTGAGTTTTAAATCTTTATCGATATTGTCAGTGACTGTGACACCTTTTTTATAATCCACTTTAGTATCTTTAACGACGACTAAATTTCTTGCACCTTTAATAACAGGGTCAGTCACATCAACATCCAGATTCAATTTAGATTCGACTTCAATCGCATTACCACCTTCATCAGTAATAACGACAACAACATTTTGTTTCCCTTCAAGTTCATAATCAGGTTCTTCCTTAAAGGCATAAGTCAATGATGTGGCATCCTGTACATTTTGAACCAGTTTCTTAGGTTTGATCTTGTGATGTGTATAACCTTTAGCGGTTTTAGCTTCAGCTACAGGTGGTGTTGTATCAATGACACTTAACTGACTGTGGTACTCATGTTCACCTTTAAGAATCGTAATGTCATGTTCACCAACACTGTGGGTATAGTCACTGACATCTTCACTGAATGTATAATCTTCACTTTTTCTAAATAATGACTCTTTTACAAATAAGGTCATATCAATTGTTTCTCCAGCTTCGATTTCAACTTTCTTACGAACTGGGCTTGATAAAAATGTTTTATAAACAAGGATTCCTAGTAAAACCGCAATAAAAACACCAAGAATCGTAATAAGGGTGATTTTAACTGACTTTTTTAATCGTAGTTTTCTCTTCTTTTCCATATTTTCACAAACCTGATGGTTTCTCCTCTTCACTTTTGTCTCTATTACGATAAAGCCTTACGAAATGATTGTCAAGTTTTCAGAGTGAATTATTAAGAACTAAATAGACCGCAAAAAAACGAGAACACAAAAGTCCCGGTCTAAGACCAGGACTTTGACATTATTCAATTATATACATGGCGATTTCATCGATTTCACGATTAGCGCCAATGATTATATCTTTACCTTCATCAACATAATGCATCACATTCGCTGAACCGCAATCTTCATCAAGAATCTGCATCTCATATTGTTGTAAGTCTTTGTTGTAGGTAAACGCCATTAAGTTACGTTTGCCCTGGCGATGACCGATGACAACTGCTTTTGTGCCACATAAATCACCACCATAAATAGCATGAGTAAATGGTGCATCTTCTTCAAAGTCATAGACACGTTCATATTTGCCTTCATTAAGATGATAGATGCTGATTCGTTCGCCATGGAATGGTGATAATACAGCCAGTTCTTCTAATCCATCACCATCTAGATCCACCAATACAGCATCACTGCCCGGTGTTTCCAATAACGTTTCAATTGTCCATTGACCATCAATTGCTTCTGGCGGAATGAAACGGAAAACGCCATTGTCACAGGAAATGACAGCTGATTCAATACCCTCTTTGACATTACGGTAATAGCCATGATTTTTAAGCATATTGTCTTTAATCAGAGTCAATTCTAACTGGTGGTCATCATTGAATTGAGATAAATCATCTGGTAAGACAGCCGCATAAACTGCACCAGGATGACTCCAGTCATTCTTATAGTCATGACCACTCTTTAAAGCACAGGCAATCAGATAGTTGACACCATTACGTGTCAAGACATCAAAGCGATGGACGAATGGTAAATCGACCAATGTCCTTACAATCCATTCTCCTTCAACCGGTGTGACAACAACGATTTTGGCTTCAGCGGAATCGTTTGGTGAATAGAATTTATGTGTTGCAAGGAAAATACCATCACTGCCTGGCACCTGCTGCATTGTCATAACACCACCGGGTCCTTCCCAGATGGTATCAACCTGATGCCCTTTTAAGTCAAACATATAACAAGGATCCTGCTTTTCTGCAGCTACCAGAACAAAATCCTGATCATGATAATGAAGCGAAGCAATACTATAACATTTATTTAAATGAGCGATGACTTTTTTCGTGACTTTCATTCGCATTCCTCCTCAATAAGTGAAGCAAAGTAATGACGGATGTGATTGAGCTGATCCTGATAATCAGTTTCACCAAGATACCAGAATTCAGTGACAAAGCGACGTACACCTAACTGCCATGCAGCATGGATAGCCGCATTAAAATTGACATGTCCTTCCCCATATGGGATTTCGCGGTAATGACCTGGCTTAGTTTCCTTTAAGTGCATCGCAATGATATTGTTGCCACCAAGCATCAAGTCTTCAATCACATCATGCTGATACAAAACGGCCGCATTAGTCAAATTACCGATATCGGGATAGATTTTTACATAGTTGGAATTGGCAATCATGACATATTTCATTGCCTTTTCCACCGTATTCATGAATTCATTCTCCATTGTTTCAAAGCCAATAGTGACACCATAAGCTTCTGCCATTTGTGCTGCTTTCTTGATGTTTTGAGAATAATCATGTTTAGTTTTATAAGTAGAGTCACCATAGTAAATATCATAACCAGGAATCATGACATAACGGATACCTAAATCACTTGCAAGCTGTAAGCAACCTTCAAGAATCTTCATCCCGCGGGTACGCATATCATAATCTGGATGACCAAGGGAATACTTAGTCAAAGCACTGACACACATTGACCCTAATGGTATCCCTACTTTATACATTGTTTGAATCAGCTCTAAACGTTCAGCTTTTGGCATATTGATACGGCTGATTTTTTCTTCTGTTTCATCAATACTGATTTCCACATAATCATAACCAGCTGTTTTTGCTGCCATTAACTTTTCTTCCCATGTCAGATTGCCTGGCATGGCTTTTTCATAGAGCCCTAATTGATATTGTTTCATAGTGATTATAAGCAAGAACGGAATGGAATGTTCTGTTCTTCTTCGAAGCAATCTTCAAAGCCACGACGATGATGATAGAATTTCTTGTTGGCATCTGCTGGATAAGTATATTTACCACCAACCTGCCAGAAGAATGGTTTGAACTTGTATTCGTTACGATCTTTCTTGAAGTTATAAAGTAAGTCGATTTCAGCACAGTCAGGGGCGAAGTTTGTCCATACATCCCAGTGAATTGGAATGACGACTTTACACTGCAAGTTTTCTGCCATACGTAAGACATCGATTGATGTCATCTTGTCCTGCATACCAATTGGGTTTTCACCAAATGATGCAAAGGCAACATCAATATCATAGTCCTTACCATGTTTAGCGAAGTAGATTGAGAAATGAGAGTCACCACTGTGGTAAATATTACCACCAGGTGTTTTTAATAAATAGTTAACGGCTTTATCATCCATATCAGTTGGACATACGCCTGTCAGATCTTCACGATCTGCACCAGTGCTGTCAGTTGTGACGATACAAGTACGATCAAAACTATCCAAAACGACGATTTCGATATCTTTCACTTTGATGACATCGCCAGGTTTAACCACGATGCAGCGATCTTCAGGGACACCCCATTTTAACCAGAAATCAACTGATTTCTTTGGACCAATAAATGGTACTGGGATTTCTTCTCCAGCTTCATTGACGGTTGTCATCCCAGACTGAATGACATGAGCTGCCCACTCAGGAGACATATGGTCCTGATGATAATGAGTCGCTAAAACCGCATCGACTGTTTTAAAAGCAAATGGGTCCATCACAAAAGGAATATTTCTTAAGTTTGGCTGCATTGCACGGCCACCACACATATTGGCCATCTGATGACCAACTGCCATCTTGCCATTACCATGGGTACGTTTACCATTGCCAGTCCATAAATCGATTGTAATATTGGCATTGCCTGGTGTTTTCATCCAGATACCAGTACAGCCAAGCCACCACATTGCCACATTGCCCGGTGCAACAACTTCGTTTTCAATATCTTCATTAAGCCATGTCCCCCATTCAGGGAATGTATTCATAATCCAGCTTTCTCTTGTGATTTCATCAATTTTACTCATTTCAATTCTCCTTCACTACTCATATAACTTTTTATATAATTCTTCTAATTCTTCGATAATTTGTTGATATTGCTGGTGCTTTGAAGCTTCGGGCTGATAAATCATAATTGTATCCTGTCCACAAATCTCTTGATAAGCAAATTCTACATCTGGACAAATACCTAGCCCTGCTAAAGCAACAACAAGGGCGCCTCTTGCGGTTGACTCTGCATCAGATGATAATGTCAAAGGCAAGTTGAATATATCTGATTGCATCTGATTGATGATGGATGATTTGGTCAGACCACCACTGATAAAGGCTTCTTGAATATCCACATATTTTTGTAATTGTTTGATATTCGCATTCAATTCAATAAAGATACCTTCAAGGACTGCTCGTAACAATTCTGCACGAGTTGTTGACAATGACATATTGGTGAATGTCGCTGTCGCCTTGGGATTCCATTTTGGGGTGCTTCTTCCCTGAAAATAAGGAAGTACCCTTGCCTTGGAGGTATTCTGGATGTATTCATAACGTAGTTCCTGATTAATCAGTTGATAGTCTTCAGCCTGATCACCATAGAACGTATGACGACACCAATCATAGGCTGAACCACATGTCAGCACATTCGTTTCCAGCGTATATTTACCCGGTACTGACGCACAGTTACATATCACATTATCGGCAATTGTTTCTGGCAAAGTGTCTGTTTGGGTAATCAGGAAAGCCCCTGTACCTTCAACAAGTGAAAGCACACCTTCATGACAGGCCCCGTTGCCAACAGCGGCACATTGCTGGTCACCACCACTTGTGATGATGGGGATGCCGCCATCAATACCAAATTCTTTTGCGACTTCATCTAGAAGATAACCACAAATACTGCCCACTTCCTGAATTTTACATAATTCTTCCTCTTTGATGCCAAAGATATCAAGAAGTTCATCGTCCCATTGTCTTGTTTTTAAATTCATTAAATGAGAGCGACTGGCATATGTCACATCAGTGACATACTGATCGGTCATATAATGAATCAAATATTCTGGGATGTTGACATATTTATAGGTCTTAGCCGCAATGTGGGGACAGTGGCGTTTGATCCAGGTCATCTTACTGCCAGAGAAGACACTGTTGACCTTGGCTCCTGTTTTAGCCTTAATGATGTCATTGAATTGCGCTAATTCCTCGCAAATTTGACTATTACGACGGTCCTGCCACATGATGGTATTCATCAATGGATAGCCATCTCTGTCAACAGGTACAATTGAAGAACGCTGTGACGTCAGAGCAATGGCATAGATTTTATACTTTTCACCAATCATCTGCACAATTGTCGTAAGCGTTCTTTTGAAATCATCAATATCCTGTTCCACTTCAATATCACTTAAATGAAGCGGATGATAACGAATCTGGTGGGACATAAGACGTTCACCAAATTCATTATAAAGGATGCCACGCATGCTTGATGTACCGACATCTATGACAAGAATATTGGCAGGATTAGGATTCCTGTACATCTGCTCTCTCTACGACTTTCTTTAAACGCTTTTCAAAATCGAAACGACGGAACATGACAATTGCACCACAACCCAGACATTCTACCTTGATGTCTGCACCCATACGAATAATGCGCCATTGATTGGACTTCCTACATGGATGTTGCTTTTTCATTTCGATAATATCGTTTAATCCATATTCCATACTAGTCTCCCTGTTTAGCCTGATAAGCTTTAAGTGTATTATCAAGCAACATAGTGATTGTCATTGGTCCAACACCACCTGGTACTGGTGTGATATAGGAAACGATGTCTTTGACATCATCAAAATCAACGTCACCACAAAGCTTGCCGTTTTCATCGTGATCCATACCGACATCTAAAACAACGGCTCCTTTTTTGACATGATTATGATTAAACATTTTTGGTTTGCCAGTTGCTGCAATCAAGACATCTGCACGTTGACAAACTTTTTCGAGGTCTCTTGTGCGCGAATGACAAATTGTCACAGTTGCATTGCGATTTAAAGCCATAAAGGCAACTGGTTTACCGACGATATTTGAACGACCAACTACGACGACTTCCTTACCTGTTAAGTCATAACCGATTTCTTCAAGCATGACCATCATGCCTCTTGGAGTACATGGCTGTAAGCCATCTTCTTCAAGGACCAATTTAGCAACGTTGCTTGGATGGAAACCATCAACGTCTTTTGTCGGATCAATAATATTTAAAATTCTGTTTTCATTAATCTGTTTAGGTAATGGCAACTGAACCAGAATGCCATCAACTGAATCATCATGGTTAAGAGATTCAAGCAATTCAACAAGTTCATCTTCTGTTGTCTCAGCAGGCTTTCTGATGATTTCAGATGCCATGCCTACATAATCACAGCCTCTTGCTTTGTTGCGTACATAAATCTTACTGGCAGGGTCTTCACCGACAAGGATGACGACAAGTTTTGGTACACGCTTGTTGGCGTTTTTGATGGCAGTCACCTGATCTTTAATTTGGTCACGTACCTTTTTTGATATTTCTTTTCCACTAATAAGCATTGTTTTTCCTCCCTTGCTTGAGTCACACTTATTATAATGTAGATATTTCTCGCTTGCAATGATTTCATGAGCGATTATAGATTGCGCAAAATTAAATTTATCAAAACTCTTGACTTCAGATTAATCGCTTGATAAGATAGTGTTGTAAAATGAATTGTGCAAAACTAAATTTATACAGGAGGATAATACAATGAGTGAATTATATTCTATTTCAGTTAAAGATATGAAAGGTAATGATGTTCCATTATCTAATTACGAAGGTAAAGTTTTACTAATCGTCAATACTGCAACTGGCTGTGGCTTCACACCACAGTACGTTGGTCTGCAGGAACTCTATGATAAATATCAGGATAAAGGTTTTGAAATCTTAGACTTCCCATGTAATCAATTTGCGAACCAGGCACCAGGCACTGATGATGAAATTCATACATTCTGTGTAGGCCGTTTCGCAATCAAATTCCCACAGTTCGCTAAAATCGATGTTAATGGTAAAGATGAATCTCCTCTTTATACATATCTGAAAAAAGAAAAAGGCGGTATGATGGGTTCTAAAATCAAATGGAACTTTACAAAATTCTTAGTTGACCGTGAAGGTAACGTCGTTGGTCGTTTCTCACCTAAAGATACACCTGAAAAAATCGAAGACAAAATCGTCGCATTATTGTAAAATATAAGCATACTCATATAAAGGAGAAGAAGTATGCTTGAATCATTAAAAGAAAAGGTATGTGCTGCCAATCTAGACCTCGTTGATAAAGGCGTCGTCATTTATACATGGGGCAATGTCAGTGGGATCGACCGTGACAAAGGATTGGTTGTCATTAAGCCATCCGGTGTTGATTATGATGGTATGAGTGCTGATGATATGGTTGTCGTTGATTTGGCAACTGGTGAAACCGTTGAAGGTCATTGGAAACCATCATCTGATACAGCCACTCATCTAGAACTCTATCGTCGCTATCCAGAGATCATGGGGATCGTCCATACACATTCAACACATGCGGTTGCCTTTGCTCAGGCTGGTATGGCTATTCCAGCACTAGGCACAACACATGCTGACTATTTCTATGGTGACATTCCTTGTACAAGAGAATTGACAAAAGAAGAAGTCTTTGATGCCTATGAAGCCAATACGGGTAAAGTCATCATTGAGACAATCGACAATCTTGGCTATGATCCAATGTCGATTCCTGGCATCGTGGTTAAAAACCATGGACCTTTTGCCTGGGGTACAAGTCCAGACAATGCCGTCTATAACGCTGTCGTTATGGAAAAAGTAGCGGAAATGGATATCTTGACTTTAGCTCTTAATCCACAAAGCAGTATGGCACAGTACGTACTAGATAAGCATTATATGCGTAAACATGGACCTAATGCCTATTATGGTCAATCAAAAAAAGATTAAGGTGATAGTATGAGTTATGATCAATTAAAACTCGATAATCAGATATGTTTCCCACTTTATGCGTGTTCGCATGAAGTAACAAAAAAATATAAGCCTTTATTGGATGAATTGGATTTAACCTATACCCAATACATTACGATGATGGTGATGTGGGAACATGAAATGATGACTGTCAAGTCATTAGGACAAGTATTACATCTTGATTCAGGTACATTAACACCTTTATTAAAACGTCTTGAAGCTAAAGGGCTGATCAAAAGAGAACGCTCTAAAGAAGATGAACGTTCTGTCAATGTCACATTAACAGATGCTGGTCGCAGCTTAGAACAAAAAGCCAAAGATGTGCCATTTAAAATCGCCCAATCATTTGATTTAAGTGATGAGGAAGCAAAAACGCTTTATACGCTTCTTTATAAAGTTATGAACACACTGACGGAGGAGTAGAAGTTATGTATGATATTATTGTAATCGGAGCTGGACCTGCTGGTCTATCTGCCGCTCTTTATGCCTCACGTGCAGGTGCTAATGTTGCAGTCATTGAAGCTGGTGCACCTGGAGGTAAATTAAACTTAACTGCAGAAATTGAAAACTATCCTGGTATCAAATCAAAATCAGGTCCTGATTTGGCATTTGAAATGTATGAACAAGGTTTAAGTTACGGTGCAGAATTATTGATGGCTGAAGTCACTGGTATCGAAGATAAAGGTGATCATAAAGTCGTTCATACTGATTCTGGTGTTTATGAAAGTCGTGCCGTCATCATCGGTACTGGTACAAAAGAACGCTTAATGAACATCCCTGGCGAAGCTGAAATGACAGGCCGTGGCATCAGTTATTGTGCGGTTTGTGATGGCCCTTTCTTTAAAGGTAAGGAAGTTGTCGTTGT
This sequence comes from Erysipelotrichaceae bacterium, assembly GCA_017633115.1. Taxonomy (GTDB): domain Bacteria; phylum Bacillota_I; class Bacilli_A; order Erysipelotrichales; family Coprobacillaceae; genus RGIG9341. The sequence goes on from JAGBPZ010000040.1 coordinate 8,946, forward strand.
CGGTGGTGGTAACTCAGCCATTGAAGAAGCTATCTATTTAGCTTCCGTTGTTGAACATGTTCATGTTGTCATGAGACGTGATGTCTTTAGAGCCGATCAGTATTTGGTTGATAAAGCAAAAGCTAATGATAAAATCACGTTCCACTTCAAACAGAAACCATATGAAGTCATCATTGAAGATGATAAAGTCACTGGTCTTCGCTTAGAAAGCGCTGTTGATGGTACATTAAGCGATTTACCTGTTGCGGCTATCTTCCCATTCATCGGTTTAGACCCAATCACTGACTTTGTCAAAGATTTAGGCATCGTTAATGATTATGGTTACATCGATGTTGACAGCAATATGGAAACATCTGTCAAAGGTATCTTCGCCGTTGGTGATGTCCGCAGCAAGACATTACGTCAGGTTGTCACTGCAGCTAACGATGGTGCTATTGCCGGGCAGTATATCGCAAACGCATTATTATAAGTAGAAAACAAAAACTAAACTTGATCCTATAAATGTAACAGTTAAAATAGCTAAAATTTGACTGGCCTCATTTATGGGGTCTTTTTGTTTTGACAGATTTTCATTTGCGAAACCGATGATACGTCCCCTTTTCTAATCAAAATATCAACATGTTTTAATAATTATGTACTGAAAGTTCATAAATTATTGAGTTGAAAAGTCATTCATTGATACAATAATAGTGTAAGAAAAGGTAGGTGAATAATCGTGAGTGAAATTAAAGTTATCGTATTAGATATTGATGGTACATTATTTAATGATGAACAAAAAATAACCCCAAAAACAAAAGAAGCGCTGATCAGAGCGCAAAATGAAGGTTGTATTGTCGTTTTGGCGTCAGGTAGACCAACCAGTGGTCTATGGTATATTGCCGATGAACTGGAAATGGATAAACATCATGGTTTATTATGCAGTTTCAATGGATCACGTGTCGTTGATACCCTGACCACTGAGATTTATTTCAATGCACCTATGTCAGTTGAAGATGGCCGCAAGGTATTAGAGCATGTATCAAAGTTTGATGTCAATCCAATGATTTATAAAGACCGTTACTTGTATACACCTGATGCTTATGCCTATAAAGTCAAATATGAATCTGACTTAGGTAGATTATTAGTATGTGAAGTCTCTGACATCGATCTCTTCTTGGACTGGCAGGCTAATAAGATCTTAACAAGTGGCGATCCTGAATACTTACAGGCTCATTATAAAGAACTCATGGAACCATTCAAAGATACACTCAACTGTATGTTTACAGCTGATTTCTATTTTGAATTCACAGCTAAAGGTATTGATAAAGCTAAGGCTTTAGGCATCGCATTAGAAAAAATCGGCTACAGTGCAGAAAACTGTATTGCCTTTGGTGATGCTCAGAATGACTTACCTATCATCCGCTTCGCAAAAATCGGTGTCGCAATGGGCAATGCCACTGATGAAGTCAAAGCAGCTGCTGATGTCATTACTGATACCAACAACAATGATGGTATCGTCAAGATGCTTAATCAATACGTCTTCGTTTAAAAACTATGAAAGAGCCATAATGGCTCTTTTTTAATACTCTTCATTGAGGATCATTTTTGCACGAATGATATCCTGAGGCAGTAATCCTTCATAGAAATCTGTCAAAATGAGATGTGGAATAATGCCCTCTGCTTCAAAATCAGGGAACACATAATCATCAAACACAACCCAGTGCTCGACGTTGTGTTTTTTAATATAATCAGTCACTCCCTTGCCACGACGAATGGAACGTTCATGAGTGACACCTGCAATGCTTAAACCTACTTTTTCAAGTTCATCACATAGATAAGCATACATGCCAGGATTGTTCTGCCAGGTTGATGTCAAAACAATATCAACCCCTGTTTCATTCACAAAATCAACCAGGACATCAAAATTGCGAGGATCTAAACCGATATAACCAACGGGGGAAATAATCGTCGTTGTCTCATTGTTTAAAACGCCATCACAATCTAAAAATAATACTTTACTCATTTATTGATCCTCACCCAATCTAAAGAAAGAAATAGGATGTGACTCCTATTTCTTTTTATGATACTTAATCGTTTAAAATGCTTGCGCCTTTAGTGGCAATAACTTCCTTATACCAGTCATAAGATTTTTTCTTGCTGCGTTTATATGTACCTTCACCATAGTCATCAACGTCAACATAGATAAATCCATAACGTTTTGTCATCTGTTGAGTTGAGTTAGAGATGAGGTCGATTGGTGCCCATGTTGTATAACCCATCATTTCAACACCGTCTTCAGCAATCGCATTATACATCTGCTGGATATGCTGCTTCAGATAATCGATACGATAATCATCATTGATAGAACCATCTTCTTCAACTACGTCTTTAGCACCTAAACCATTTTCGACTACGAATAAAGGTTTTCTATAACGGTCATATAAGTCAACCAGTGAGATACGTAAGCCGATAGGGTCAATCTGCCAGCCCCAGTCGCTTGTAGGGATATATGGGTTCTTGATAGCTGTCTGCGTATTACCAGCAGTAACATCAAGACCATCTTCTACTTTCGCAACACAGCTTGAAGAATAGTAAGAGAATGAAATGAAATCAACTGGATAAGCTTTCATGATTTCCAGATCTTCATCAGTCATCTTGATATTGAAGCCTTTATTCTTATACATCTGTAACAGGTAACGAGGATATTCGCCATGAACCTGAGTATCAGAGAAACAATAAATACTTCTCATTCTCTGCTGCTGTTCAAGAACATCTTCTGGACGGCATGAATATGCATAGTAAGTCAGTTTTGTCAGCATGCAGCCTACTTTGGCATCAGGAATATTATCGTGAGTGATTTTAACTGCCAATGCAGATGCAACAAATTGATGATGCATAGCCTGATACATGACTTCTTCGAATTCTTCAGGTTTAAATCTTGATTCAATCAAACCACCAGTCATGAATGGATGACGAATGATAGAGTCAACTTCGTTGAAAGTCAGCCATAATTTAACTTTGTCTTTGTATCTCTTAGTGATGACATCAACATATCTTGCAAAGAAATCGATTGAACGACGATCCAGCCAGCCATTGTAATCAGTACAGAAAGCTAATGGTGGTTCATAATGTGACATTGTAACTAATGGTTCCATGCCTAACTTGATACATTCATCAAATACATCATCGTAGAACTTCAAACCTTCTTCATTAGGTTCTTCTTCATCGCCTCTTGGGAAGATACGAGACCAGGCAATTGACATACGATAAACTGTAAAGCCCATACCAGCTAATAAAGCCAGGTCTTCTTTATAGCGATGATAGAAATCGATACCATGTCTTTTTGGATAATAAACTTCATCATCTGTTGCCAATGCTTCCTGGATTGATTCGTCAGTAACATCACATAAACCGTGAACATCTAATAAATCTTCCATTGATCTTGGATCTGCGAATTTAGTGACATCGGATACAGATACGCCCTTGCCTCCTTCTTTCCATCCACCTTCAAACTGGTTAGCTGCAGTCGCGCCACCCCAAAGGAAATTATCAGGAAATTGTTTTTTTGTCATAATGTTCTCTCCTTTCCGCTATTATTCATTATTTTATGAATTTGTTTATATTATTATATCATTTCTTTTCAGAGGATGGAAATACCCTATAGTATCCCAAATCATTTTTGATTAAATTATAAAAGTAAGTATATTTCTTTGTGGCTACTTAAAGCATGATATAATGAAAAAGAGTAAAGGGAGGTTTTATCAATGAAAAAACTATTCATATTATTCTTAGCCGTCTTTTTAGTCGCATGTCAGCAAGGTTCATCAAATTCAGATTTTATCATCAAAAATCATACGCTTGTGGAATACATTGGTAATGAAAAAGAAATCGTTATTCCTGATGATGTCACTAAAATTGGGGCTAGCGCGTTTGAAACCTCTGATGAATATCCTAAAGATGAAATCGAAAAAATCACTGTACCTGGCACCGTAAAAGTTATTGATGCAGAAGCTTTCGCTTTCTGTTACGCCGATATCATCATCATTGAAGAAGGGTGCGAAGAAATTGGTGACCGTGCCTTTATGGACAGTTATCCAGATGAAGTCACTTTACCTGCATCCTTGACAAAAATTGGCAGGCAGTTATTTGAAACAGAAGAAGGTCTGTCTGGTACAAAATTCCATATTGTCAAAGGCTCTTCTATTGATTTGGCAATCCAGAAACAAAACCCTTATGGCAGTTATGAAATTGTTTATGACTAAGTTGTTAAAGCTGATGGTGTTGACAAACACCATCTTTTTTATGCCATTAAAAAATCACACCCAATTATGTGGATGTGATTTGAATGATTAAACGTCTTCGAGAACGCCCATTAATTCTAATAAACGATTGAGATCGTCAGCATCTGTAAAGCGCAGGCGAATGCTTTTGTCTTCAATCTTAACGCGGGTACGATATTTCTTGCGTAAGAGACTTTCAGCATAGGTATATTCTGAGCGTTTTTCTTTTTTAGGTTTTGAGGTACGATTTTGTGATAACTTTATGCCTTTTACGATGTCTTCAACCTGTCTGACAGATAAATTTTCATTAATCGCACGTTTAGCAACCGTTAAAGCTTTACCTTCATCCAGGCCTACTAATGGTCGTACATGCCCCATAGATAATTTACCATCAAGAACATAGTTCTGTAAGGTTTCACTGATGGTCAATAAGCGTAAAGTATTCGCAACGTGAGCACGTGACTTACCTACACGCTGAGCAAGTTCTTCCTGAGTCAAACTGAACTTATCCTGAAGCACTTTATAGGCTTTAGCTTCTTCAATCGCATTTAAGTTTTCACGCTGAATGTTTTCCAGCAGGGCAATTTCCATCATTTCATCATCTGTTAACTCGATTATGATTGATGGAATTGTTTCTAAACCAACCTGTTTAGCGGCACGATAACGTCTTTCACCAGCGACGATTTCATAACCGTGAATGGATTCTTTTAATAAGATAGGCTGGAATACACCATGTTCCTGAATTGACTGTGCTAATTCATCAAGCTTTTCCTGATCAAAATGTTTACGGGGCTGATAAGGATTTGGTCTGATTTCACTTAAGTTGACACTGATCTGTGACATCTGTGGTGCCTGCTTTTCGATGGCATTGATCATTGCCTGTAAATCAGCACCTGAATGACTTTCACCAAAAATGGCATCTAACCCTTTTCCTAATTTTCTGTTTTTAACTTTCTTATCTTCCGCCATTTCTCATCACCACTTCTTTTGCGAGTTTCGCATACGCTCTAGCACCCGTACTGCGTGGGTCATAATCAAAGATACATAATCCATCACTTGGTGCTTCTGATAATTTAATGTTTCTTGGAATGATTGTATCGTAGACTTTCTCTTTGAAATATTTTCTGACTTCCTGTGTGACTTCAACACCAAGGTTTGTACGGCTATCCAGCATTGTCAATAAGACACCTTCAATTGTCAACTGTCTGTTGAACACGCTCTGCGTTAGTAAGATGGTGTTCAATAACTGTGTCAAACCTTCAAGGGCATAATATTCACACTGTACAGGAATCAATACGGAATCAGAGGCTGTCAAAGCGTTAGTGTTAAGTAAACCTAATGCAGGTGGACAGTCAATGATGATGTAGTCATATTGTGATCTGATTGGCTTAATCGCATTCTTTAATCGCTGTTCACGATCTCTTCTCACCTGTGACAGTTGTAACTCAACACCCGCTAAGTCAATGCTTGCAGGAGCAACGTCTAGTCTCTCTACATTACTGTGAATGATAATATCTGATAAAGGCAAGCCTTCAACCAGGACATGATAAGTAGAATGTTCTAAAGCTGAACGATTCACACCAATTCCCTGAGTGGCATTTGCCTGTGCATCCATATCGATTAATAATACGTTCTTTTTTAAATACGCTAAGGCTGCCGCCAGATTCACTGATGTCGTTGTTTTACCAACGCCACCTTTCTGGTTCGCAACCGCAATCACTTTTCCCAAAGGAATCCCTCCTTGATATAATGAATAAAAAGAAGCGTCAATAAATAATGACTCCTCTTGTTGGTTTCTTTGAAGTTGGTTGTATTATATCACGTTTCTATTGTTTTTTATATACCTTTTATTGTATTCTTAAAGAGACATAAGGAGGCCTGTATGTTGACCGCAAAATTTGAAAAAGTCAGTTTCTCCCAATACCTTAAAGCAATGAAAAGCTTTGATTCTGAATTAACTGACAACGATATTAAAACAATCTATGATTCTATCCAGCTGCCTCGTCGCGCTACGAAAGGTTCCGCAGGTTATGACTTTTTTACACCTGTAGATATCGATTTAAAACCATCAGAAACAATCACCTTGCCTACTGGCATCCGTGTACAAATGAATGAAAGCTGGGTATTATTTTTACTCCCTCGCAGTGGTTTAGGATTTAAATTCCGCATGCAGCTCAATAACACTGTTGGTGTCATTGATTCTGATTATTACTACAGTGATAATGAAGGACACATATTCGCTAAAATCACTAATGATACAAACGAAAATAAAACTATCTCGATTCCTAAAGGTAATGGCTTTATTCAAGGAATTTTCCTGACTTATGGCATTACCGAGGATGATGACGCTAATGCCGTTAGAAATGGTGGCTTTGGCAGTACCGATCAATAAGGAGGAAAGTATGGCAAAATTTAGATGTAAAATCTGCGGCTATATTTATGACGAAGAAAAAGAAGGTCGTCCAGTAACTGATATCGACTATTGTCCTCGTTGTAAAATGGATCAGACTTATTTTGTACCAGTAGAAGAAGATGAAGAATCCGACTAAAAATCGGATTTTTTTATCGCATTTTTTTACAATTAGCGATTTCAAGGATTTACCAAAAAATTATGTGATATTTATTACGGAATATAATATCTTTAAATTGGTCACTCGATTTGTCATATAGAGCGTGTTATATTAGAGACGGAATACCAATTTAATGATGAACAACATATCATCTATGTAACTGCCGCTATTAATGGTCACAGTCCCGTTCTCAATTAATGCATGACTTTATGGTTACTGATTATCATGACATGTCCAACAAAAAGCTGGCAGAGTTATTAAAGTATTATAAATCCATTAAGAAAGGATTATCTCCTGAATATATCTTCACTTTTAGAAATATCATTTAATCGAATTCTAAAACTAATCGATTCAAACAAAAATCTTGAATAAAGTAAAAAAGTCGAATCTGGTTCATGATTCGACTTTTTTCTATTCTTTAATGAGTTGTGAACTTATTACTGCCATGAACAATAAGGCACAACCTATAATTTCCAATCTCGTCAATGTTTCTTTTAAAATAATCCAACCAAAGAATGCAGCCCACACACTTTCTAACGACATAATCATAGAGGCAATGGACGGATTTAATCCCCTTTGTCCAATTATCTGACATGTATAGCCGATACCGGAACTTAATATACCAACATACATAAGTGAAGGTATTGCTTTAATGATTTGATTTAAATCAGGATGTTCAAAAACTACTGCGACAAAAGTACTTACTATCCCTACAAAAAGAAACTCCAAGAAAGCAAGTAAGATTGGATCCATTTCTTTGGAATAACGACTGATCCAAATAATTTGAAATGAATAAGCTAAAGCACTCAGGATTGCCCATATATCTCCTTTATTAATGGACATTTTTCCTTTAACACTTAAAAGGTATAACCCAATTAAGGCAACAAATGAACAAATCACAATTTTTAAATCTAATTTGTGACCAAATAGTAAAGCAACATAAGGCACTAAGACCACATATGTCGCAGTGATAAAAGCACAATTAGCGGCACTTGTATAAGTAATGGCTAGTTGTTGAAATAAACATCCGAGAAACAACCAAAAACCACACATCATCCCATTTTTTAGTTTGTCTTTTGAAACATAGTGTCCTAATTGTTTATTTCGATAGAAGACAAAAGGTAATAAGAAGAGACAACAGAAAATACATCTGCCACTCAAAAAAGTATAGGTATCAATGATTTTAGCACCAATACTTTGAGCAGATAGTGCTGATCCCCAAATAACTGTCGCAAATAATAATATGAGGGAGTGACGTGTATTTGAATTCATAAAAACTCCTTAAACAA
>JAGBPZ010000041.1 GCA_017633115.1 Erysipelotrichaceae bacterium
GATAAGATTCGTATCGTCAGTATGCCTTGTCTTGAAATCTTTAAAAAGCAGGATGCGGCTTATAGAGAAAAGATCTTGCCATCTGATGTTGAAAAACGTATCGCGATTGAAGCCGGTTCACGTATGCCTTGGGGTGAACTGACTGGTCTAAAAGGTCAATATTTAACAGTAGATGATTTTGGTACATCAGCACCTGCCCAGGAAGTCTTCAAGCTGTTTGGCTTTACTGTTGATCATCTTGTTGAAATGATCAAAGCGTTTGACGCATAAAATGATTTTCATCATTGCTCAGTCAAAAGATTAAGTTAATTTGAAATAAGAAATCATGAATTAGGCAGTAATCGTAATGTTTACTGTCTTTTTTTTGGCATTTTGTGTAGAATGGTGTTGAGGTGGTTAATCGTGAAAAAGCTGTTTATTTGCCTGCTTTGCATCTTATTAGTCGGATGTGATAAGTTGCCAATAAAACGTTCAAAAGATACGTCAGAGACATCAGAGGTATCTGTTGTTGATGATCCAAGTGTCCGCTATAAGGCATATCTATCACAAATCAATTCTTACGAAGACACAATGGGTCTGGCAGAACCAGTGGAAGTTTATTCTGGATTCTATCAAATTAAAGGTCTAAGCTTCATGAAACTCGTCGATTTCCAGAATGATGGTGAAGAAGAGTTATTGCTTGCTTATTTACAGGATGAAGAGACATCAACCTATTTATTTGAAATTTTTGGTTATGTCAATCATGGCGTTAAACTTCTTGGCAGTGGATCACTATTTAGCACCGATGGCAATGTACAGACTGTACGATTATGTACTCATAAGGACAAGACTTATCTCATTACCGGTTCAGAAGATTCTTTCTTTGACTATTCATTTTTAACGATTTCTAATAATAAAATGACCATCAAAAAGACCATTAAAGGTGAAATGGACGAAGAGAAGGCTAAAATTGATGGCGAGGATGTTTCTTACGATGAAGCAGAAGAAGCTCTTAGAGAGTGGACAGCTAATGAGCAGGACTATGTCTTGAATTATGAATGCGACTTGATTATCTCGCAAAACGACTCTACACGTTATCTTTTGAAAGCCGGTGCTTCATCTTCGTCGACAGAACCAAGTGGTGGTGACAATACCTACATTCTGCCTCAAAGCAATCAACGTAAACTCAAAAAGCGCGAAGTCAAAAATTTAACTTCAACACAGCTTATGTATGCCCGTAACGAAATTTATGCCCGTCATGGACGCAAGTTTAAGACTGTATCTATTCAAAACTATTTCAACAATAAATCGTGGTATACACCTCTCATCGAAGCTGATGAATTCAGCGATAAGCAGCTAACTACGGTTGAACGTTATAATGTGAATCTGATTAAAAAGTATGAAAGAGCTAAAAAATCGGCTTAAAAAAGATTTTTAGACCACTCAAATATGAGTGGTTTTTATTGTATTATGATAGTGGTCATGCGAAATGATACAAATAATACACAAGCTTTTAATATTTATGTGACTTTTAATTGAAAATTTGTTATGATTGGTTATATTAATGTGGACAATTGTCTACATTTGGTTCATAGAAAGGTGGAAGGATATTATGGATCGAGATTTATTAGTTTACTTAGGTGGTAGAGTGAGAGAAATTCGTCTGGAGAAAGATATGACTCAACAAGATCTCTCTAATCGTACTGGCGTAGCACCTTATTACATCAGCCGTATTGAAAACGGCCGTCTCAACATTCGTGTTGATATGTTGTTCAAACTTGCAAAAGGTTTAGGTGTTGACGTTACTGAAATCGTAAAAGATAAGTAATGAAAAGATTGGTGATAAAAAAATGTCACCAATCTTTTTCTTTATGTAGACGTATTTTTAAGTATAATGTTGATAAACAATTGTTGTGGAGGCTGTTTATGAAAGTAAGTCAAAAAATACGTAAACAATTTGGAGAGTCAGATGACCGTCGTGATGCTGGTGTAGCTGCACCGGAAGGCCTGACTTGTTTATATGATATAGCTTATGGAAGCGATGATATGCAGAAGCTGGACCTATATCGTCTAGAAGGAACTGAAGATCAAAAGATGCCAGTACTTGTAAGTGTCCATGGTGGAGGCTGGGTCTATGGTGATAAAGAGCGTTATCGTCTTTATTGTCAGTCACTTGCGAAACGTGGTTTTGTGGTTGTGAATTTTAGTTATCGTTTAGCACCAGAGCATCCTTTCCCTGCGAGTCTGGAAGATACATGCATGGCTTTTGATTTTGTGATGACGCATAGTGAAGAATATCATTATGATCTTGATTATATGTTTGCGGTTGGCGATTCTGCGGGTGGTCACTTATTAGGTCTTTATTTGAATTTGTTGACAAATAGTGCATTTGCATCATTCTTTGATTTCAAGCCAGTCCATCATCCTGATTTAAAAGCTATTGCCCTTAATTGCGGTGTCTATCATATTGACTTAGAAAGTGATGAGCTGTCAGCCGCTTTAATGAAAGAAGTATTGCCAAATGGTGGTGACGAGAAAGAATTGAAGATGGTCAATGTCTTAGATTATACGAATAAGTTATGGCCACCAGTCTTTTTAATGAGTGCGTCTGGTGACTTCTTGCGTCAGGACGCTTATTTAATGGCACAAAAATTAGTCGACTTACAAAAGCCATTTGAATTTCATTTCTATGATGATGGCACGGCTAAATTAGGTCATGTCTTCAATCTTAACTTAAAAAGAGACATTTCAACTAAATGTAATGACGAAGAATGTCAATTTTTTGCTTCATATCTTAAGAAATTCTAAAGATTTAATAGATTTAATTAAGAATTTATAGTATACTTGTAATGATATGAATGGGAGGTGGCCAGGTTGAAATTGAAATCAACAATCATTGCTTTGCTTTTGACTCTTTCACTCAACATTACAAGTGTTATTGCCAAATCTAAAATTGAAGCCGAGAATCTTTATGCTGATGAAGTTGCAACTCTTACCATCACAGATATCAAAAAAGAAGATAAAGTTGTCATTAAGGTCGGTACAAAGAAACATCAAAAAGTGTTCCATAAAAAAAGAGCAGAATATTCCTATAATGTTAAACTGCCAAAACAGATCGTTAAAGTTAAAGTGACACATTATAACAGCAAAAAGAAAATTGTTGCCCAACAAACATATGATGTTGCTAAACGTACAAGAAGAGTCTATAGTGGCATGTATGTTTATGTCACTGCCAATAAGAGAACTTACCACCGTGCCAATTGTGTATGCCTGACTTTCGTCAATAAAATCAGAATTATGAAGTCAGCTGCAATGAAAAAAGGTTATAAAGGCTGTAAAATATGTAAACCATAAGAGGTTATCATGAAATGATTAATGTCATTTCATAATAATCTCTTTTTTTGTGTTTTATATTAGAGGTCTAATTAATTTTGATTAATTGTAAATCGCACATGATATAATAAAAAATACGAGGAGTGATGTTATGAAAGTATTGTTTTCACCAATTGGAAATACTGATCCAATGTCTGTTTTAGGAGATGAATTTGTTTCATATGATGGCGCTTGTGTTCATATTGTCCGTCATTTCCAGCCACAGGTTGTTTATCTATACATGTCAAAAGATATTTTAGAAAAAGATGAACGCGATAATAGATATGAAGAAGCCTTACACTTATTAGATAATAGTATCAAAGTAGTCAAAATCAAACGTCCAGAATTAGTCAATGTCCATCTTTTTGATGAATTCTATGATGATTTTGATGCAATCGTTAATGAAATTATTGAGAGTTACGGCGAAGAAACAACGATTTATTGTAATGTCTCGTCAGGCACACCGGCGATGAAGTCAACGTTACAAATATTATGTGCTTTATCAAAATACAATTTAATTCCAGTACAAGTTTGGGATCCGACTCGCGGCAAGAAAAAGCGTAATCTTGAAGCAGATGTTTTTACGGCAGAGGACTTCTGGGAAATTAATGCAGACAATAGTCAAAGCGAGGACAGAACTTCGGTTTCTAAAAATGAATCATTTAGCTTTAGAGTACAAAAAGAAATGATTACAACGTTAGTTCAATCTTACGATTACGATGCTGCCTATCGAATCGCTCAGGAATATAAATATAAAGTATCAGAAGATATCATGGATTTGCTTGAGTTTGCGAAGGAACGCTCTGTTTTTGATATCAACAAGATGCTCACAGTCTATTCACGTATTGATGAAAAACTCATTCCTTATCAATCAAGTGATAAAATCAAACTATTTGAATATGCCTTGATTCTTAAAAACAAGGTTGAACGAGATGAAATAGTCGACTTTTTAAGAGGTCTTAATCCATTCTTATATAATGTCTTAAGTCTTCAGTTTAAAAAAGTTTATGGTTATTCGATAGAGGATCATTATTGTGGAACAAGCGGCAGATTGTTAAGAAGCCGATTAGAAAGTGATGCTGATGGTTTAAAGATACTTAGTATTCTTGAAAAGGGTGGTCGCACGTTCAGAGATTCATACTTAAGTGAAGCGATGCTTCATGATATTCTCGAAGATGATATCGAATCTGTTACATTGTTTAATTGTATCAATCGACTTGATGACTTAAGAAGTGAAGAACGTAATAAAGCAAGTCACGAAATGGTTTGTATTCGCGCCACTGATGTTACAGCTGATATGAATAGGAGTCCTAATCAGTATCTGAATGATATTAAGAAAATATTAGAAATATCAGGCTATAACGTCGATGCTCATTGGAATTCGTACGATCAGATGAATCAATATATTATAGGAAAATTAAAGTAATGGTGAGGAATAAAATGTCTTACACATTGTTGGAAATAGCTTATGGGGCATTACTGCACGACATTGGTAAGTTTTATCAACGTGCAATGCCTGAATTAGAGTTAAATCAAGAAGCATTGAGTGTGGTTCCATTTCATAAAAAAGGAGGCTATCATTCACACTTACATGCTGCTTATACATCATGCTTTATCGATCGTTATCTGAGTATGAGTGGTGATTTAGAAAAGATAATCAGTGAGCATCATATTCATTCTGATGAACATGTTCACGAAATCATTCAACGTGCTGACCGTATTGCCTCGGCTATCGATCGTCAGGATGAAGAAAGTGATATTAAACGGAAAAATAAGAGAGGCTCATTCATCACTTCTAGATTGCACTCCGTATTAAGTGAAGTTGATTTTGGAAAGAAAAGAGAGGATATTATATTTCCTTTAAGTACACTACGCCAAATGAATCAGCCCCAAAAAGGTTATCAATTAAAAAATAGAGAAGAGTCAGTTAAAGAATACAAACAATTGTTTGATCAGTTTGTCAAAGAAATTCAAAAGGATACTTCTCTCAATAATAAGATTGATTTGTATGCTTACAACCGTATGTATAACCTGCTTAATCAATATCTTGTCACTGTACCGGCGTCAACTTATGAAAATGATCGTCCAGCAGTTAGCTTATTTGACCATTTAAAACTGACCTCAGCTATTGCCAGCTGTTTATATGATGAAACTTGCTTTAATGAGGACAAGTTCTACATGTTAGAGCTTGATGTTTCAGGCATCCAAAGCTTTATTTATCAGGTGGCACAAGGCAGTGAAACTAAGCCAGGATTAGCTCGTGCTTTACGTGGCAGATCTATTCTTGTTGGTATTATCACAAATGCAGTGGCATATGCCTTTATCAATGCATTTGGACTGACGCAAAGTAATATCCTGTTCAATACTGGTGGTGGGGCACTTGTTTTATTGCCATATAGCGACAATACCGAAGCGATTGTTGATGAGGTTTCAAAAACCGTTCGTCAAGAGTTATTCAAAATGTTTCAGACCGATATTACGTTTGTCGATGCTTTGATTGAACTAACAGCTGATGAACTAGAATCTTTCCAATCTGATAAAGCTTTAGAACTTAAAGAGAAATTAGGACGCAATAAAATGCGTAAGTTCTATGATGTCGTTGATGACTCTTTCTTCTATGAAAAAATCGATAATAATCAGGTATGTCGACTTTGTGGACGTCCATCGGCTACTAATCAATGCGATGTATGCGCTATGGCCGATGATATCTCGAATATTTATACACATTTCGATTCTTTTGGTATTGTTTATGACTACAATCATAAATTTAAGAGTCAAACTCTTGATATTAAGCGCAATAAACTTGAATTAAAGTTCGTAGATGTCTACTTTGCGTCATCTGTTGACGCAATAATAGAACCTTCTGTATTTGTTGACTCAATCAATGACTTTGGCATTGGAGCACAAAAGATGTTGGCAAATTCTGTGCCTTTGAATGATAAGCGCATTCAATTGAATTTTGAACAAATTCTTGAACTGACACCAAGAAGGTTTGGAGATCGCAAACTGGCTATTTTGAAAATGGATGTGGACAACTTGGGTGGTATATTTGCCTTTGGTTTAAAAAAGACAAAAGAACCTAAAACACAGCGTTCTATTTCCAAGTACGTCACAATGAGTCGTTTATTTGAATACTTTTTTGGCAAAGAATTAGTGACTATTTGTGAGGATGTATCAAACACAATCAATCCACATTTAAAGACAAGCAATCACACGCTATTCTATATCAATTATGCAGGTGGTGATGATTTGGTCATCATTGGTTCTGCTTACGCGATTGTCTATTTAGCACTTGAAATCTATAAACGTTTCTCTGAATTTGCAGGTAATCAAAACATCACCATTTCTGGCGGTATCCATATCCAGAATGAAAAGAAACCAATTCGTTTTGGTATTCAACAAGCTGATGATGCTCTTGAGCACTCTAAATCAGAAGGTAAGAATGCCATTACCTTAATTGATACAAAAGTACGATTCCCTGATTATGAAAAATTGTTAAAAGAGGTTGATCATTTAAGGCGATTAATCATACATGAAGAGGTATCTCGTACAATGATTTATAATATCATGTCAAATATAAGTGATAAATCATACAAAGAATACGTCTGTCTGGTGCCTATTCTTCAATATACTCTCTTTAGAAATATAGGTAGAGATGGCAAGAAGAAAAATAATTATGCCTGGATGCTGAAACTGATTAATAATGTTGAACAAAGTGACGATAGTGTGAAACTTTTGGAACTGAAATTGAAACTTGCATTACTGTTTACACGAGAGGAGAAAAACTAATGGATAAAAGATTTAATAATAAAAAAGGTAATTTTCAAAGAATTGAAAGGCCTACTTTTCCTGTCATTGAAGACAAATTGAGTATTGTCTTTAGTGACCCAGTAGAATTATATTTACCTACAGGAAAAGCCTGTCGTTATGCGAAACAGTTTAGTGGCATTCCAGCACATCAAATGCGAAAAATCCTTAATGGTGTTAAAGAAGCCAAAATAGCTGCAGATAATGGCGACCTAAAGACAGCTAGAAGTAAGATGTTTGTGCTGGTCGCTATGTCTGCTTATAATGCAGGTCGATTAAAAGGTGATTTAATTAATTTGAAGAACTTTATCACAAATACAGTCAATGAAAAATCAGTTGTTGATGAAGATGATATCGATGCTTTTGATCAGTTTTTTACAAGTGTGGTCGCATATCATACACAATTCGCAAGAAAGAAGTAGGAGGCAATACAGATGTTAAAGGCTATTTATGTTTTAAATATTGAATTAGAAGTTTTAACAGGTTTATTCATTGGTGGTACTGAAAATGGTTTTGATATCGGTGGTGCCGATTCAAATGTCGTTAGAAACCCTCTGACAAACGAACCATACATTCCAGGCAGTTCAATTAAAGGTAAATTAAAATCTTTACTTAAGTATCGCCATGGAAAATTGAACGCCAAAAAAACTGACCTGGTCTTTTCTGATGCTGCAATGACAAATATTTTTGAACCAACTACTTCCAAAGAAGTCAACGTTACTCGTGCGATATTTAGAGACTTCACGCTTACAAGCGAGAGTAAAGAACATCTACAAAAACAACTTGGTGGAATAGGTCAATTCACTGAAATCAAAGCTGAAAATACAATTGATGTTCTTAAAGGTACAGCAGCCAATCCACGTTATATTGAAAGAGTACCTGCTGGTGCAAAGTTTGAAGGGCAGATCGTACTTAATGTCTTTGATGGCGATGATGAGAAACGTATGAAGGATACAATCATTGAGTCATTGAAGCTGTTAGAGCTTAACTATTTAGGTGGCAGTGGTACGAGAGGCTATGGTCGTGTAAAAGCTCAATACAGTGGTTTTGAGAAAGTAGACTTATAAGCTTATGAAACTTTATCAATTCACATTTAAACCATTATCATCGATTACCAAGATTCCTGATGCACAGACAATCTTTGGTGCCATTTGTGCCATTATTCGTTTCACAAAAGGTGAAGACGAACTTCAACGTTATCTTGATTCGTTCGATGATCAGCCATTATTTGTTCATTCATCAATGTTTGGTGAAGGGTTACTACCTATGGCTAAGGTTGGTTTAATATCTATTACAGATAAGAATAAGAATATCTTTTCTTTACCGCCACATAAGCAGTTGCAATATGCGACCGATTTAAAGAAATATAAAGGACTTAAATATATTTCGTTAGATGTATTCAAAGACTATGTGCTTGATGGTCAATTTGATGATTTAAGAAAAGCCATTGATGAAGATAAAATCACAGCAACTGAAGAAATTGTATCTTCTAAAGAAACGTTAATTTTAAAGAGTCAACTGCTTGTTCATAATAGTAAACCAATTATTGAGGACAGTATTAAAGATGATCGTAAACTATTCTATGAGGAAAATGTTTATTTATCATCAAATGTATGTATCTACGTCAAAACGGATGACATTGACTATGTCAAATCAATCTTCCAATATTTCCCATATCTGGGAATTGGCAACAGAGTGTCAGTAGGTAAGAACTGTTACGAAATGATTGATGTCAAAGAAATCGAACCATTTGTACATCAAACAGATTACCGTATGTTGCTTTCAAAATGTATCAGTGATGAATTTGATTTAGATGAATCAAACTACATGATAGACTCTAGTACTTATCGAGGTTCAAAATATTATTCATCCAATATGATTGGACGCATCAACAAGTTTGTCGAAGGCAGCTATATGAAAGTTAAACAGGACCAGGAATACTATGGTAAGGTCATTAGAGTTTCAAATGATAAACAGATCTATCATTATGGTATAGGTTTTGTATTGTGAGGTATTCTATGAAAAGTAAAATGATAATAATCACACCAGTTCATATATCAACTGGTGAAGAAAAACGTGCTTTTGAATACAAACAGAACTGTGATCAAATTAACTGTTACTTACCGAGTGACTTATTTGCCCAAATACCTGCGAATGTTTTATTAGATAGACGATTTCTCAGCCTTTTAAGCAATCCATCTCAAAATGAATCGGTACGC
>JAGBPZ010000008.1 GCA_017633115.1 Erysipelotrichaceae bacterium
AAGTTTGGTAATGAATGGATCTGTCATGATCCATATGTTCAAGCCGACCATGCATATGATCCATTTGATGCTTTCACTAAACCAACAAATAATCAGTCATTCTTATATTTCTGTCAGATGATAGATGTCATCACAGGACCAGAATGGGCTAAAAAAGTGCCTGTTGAACTGCCAATCTATAATATTGCGGGTGCTGAAGACCCAGTAGGTCAGTATGGTGTTGGCGTTGAAGAAGTCAGCAAGTGGTTAGAAGACAGTGGTCATAAAGTAAAGACGAAGATTTATGAAGGTTATCGTCATGAAATTCATAACTATAGTGACCTTAAAGATGAAGTTGAGGCAGGTATTATTGATTTCTTTAAAGGCTGTCTTGATTAGTTAATAAAAAAGCCAGGGCAACCTGGCTTTTTGTGTGCATAAAAAAAGATATTTGACTTTGTCAAATACCTTAATCGATTAAACCGAAATGTTTAAATGCATTATAGATGCCATCGTCTTCAACTGCATCAGTGACATAATCAGCTGCAGCTCTTGCTGCTTCACGACCATTACCTACACAAACTGAAGTGCCACATGCTTTAAAGAGTGGAATATCGACTTCGGCATCACCAAAACCAATCGTCTCTGATTTGTCGACGCCTAAATAGTCAAGAGTCTTTTTGATGGCAACAGATTTATCAATACCTTCAGTAGCGATGTCACCAAAAAGGACAGCTTCTCCCTGACCACCCCAGGTCAGACATTTAAAGTTTGGAAAGGCTGCTTTTACATCAAGATAATCCTGATAGGAGTTAAGTACATAATTGATTTTAGTCACGCGAGGAATATGCCATTCTGTTGGGAAATCCATATACGGATAGAGTTCCATAATCACTGGTGATTTATGTCCATATTTCTTCAAAGCTTCAGCGCCAACTCTTTTAAAGTCTCGGCTGCCGTGTATGCCTTCAACACTTTCAACGAAGAATTCCATGTTATGCGCATAGAGATAATTGACAATAGCTTCACAATCATCAGCACTCATAGTCTTTTCAAAAATATATTGATCACCTATTTTGATAAAACCACCATTGCCGCCAATGATACCGTCATAACCTAGCGATGCAATTGGATCTTCCAGGTGTCCTAAGGTTCTTCCTGTGACAAAAAAGATTTTATGTCCATTCTCTCTTGCTTTTTTAAAAGCAACATATTCACTGTCTGGAGGAATGACGGAGCCATAAGAAATGACAGTGCCATCGACATCAGTAAAAATAATCATATGTAAGCCCTCTACTTTCTTAAAAAAATTATAAATGATATATAACACAAATACAATTCATCAGTACTTGATTGACTTAATAATTTAATTTTAAATATAATAATCAATGAGGTGTTATGATGAAAGATAAAATGGTTCCAGCCGCTATCTGGCTTGTGTTTGAAGTCATTGCCATATCTTTATGGTTAGCTAAAAATAATATATTTTATCTCTATAACTTTACTTATATTGGTACAGCTTTAGCGGTCGGTCTTTATCTCATGGTTAATGGCAAACCAGGGTCACGCCGTTTTGTGCAACTTGCAGTAGGCAGTTATATGCTGATCTATCTGGGATTGATTGCACGTGAAAATATGCAACTTGAAGGATTTTGGTATTATCTGTTTAAGGGGTTGTTTGAAGCGGCAACGATTCATTATCTTATTGCGAAGATCTTAGGTCCTTTACTTTTTGGTCGTGGCTGGTGTGGCTATGCCTGCTGGCATGGCATGATTTTTGACTTATTGCCATATAAAAAGCCATCCCACATAAGAAAGGGAATAGGATGGCTGCGAATGATTATGTTTATTGGTTCATTTGTATTGGTAGTTGGTTTGATCTATTATTACGGCTTTGCGATTGATCTCATTATGTTTTATCTTTTTATAGTAAGCAATATCTTATACTACAGCATTGGGATTATCATCGCTTATATCTTTAAAGACAATCGTGCTTTTTGCAAGTATGTTTGCCCTGTAACAGTCTTTCTTAAACCAATGAGTTATTTTTCATTACTTCGTGTTCATTGTGATGAAAAAGCGTGTATTCATTGTGGGCGCTGCCTTGATGTTTGTCCAATGGATGTTCAAGTCAATTGTGAATCACGCAAGCGAAAATATGCGACAGAGTGTATTCTTTGTTATGAGTGTACAAAGGTATGTCCAGTAAAGGCACTACGATAATTAGAATATCACTAATTTATATTTGTTTATTTATGAACAAATAGGTATATCCTAAGTGATTTTAGGATGTTTACAATTTCTTATCTAACCATTCATTTGTGGCTATATAGCCACTTTTTTCATAAACAGAACGTCCCCACTTTGAAGCACCTAGCCATAAGCGTTCAATGCCTCGTTCTTTTGCTTCTTCATCAAGCATTTCTAATAGTTTTGTCGCGATGCCCTGGCGACGATAATCAGGATCGGTATACATATTAGTGACATAGCCTTTACGGCCTGTCTGATTGGAAAATGAAGGAGGAAAATCATATAAAATGATGGCTGCTGTGGCAATGACTCTGTCATCATCTTCAACGAATAATTCGATGATTCGTTCTTGATTAAACATATCATGAAAATAACGATGGCAGTCAGCATCAATTTCAATATCAGGGGATAATCCTTCATCAATCAATTGTAGTTTTCTGATTCTAATGATTTCCGGAATGTCTTCTCTTGTTGCTTTGCGAATGTACATAATATCGACTCCTTTTACTGTTCTTTATTATCATAGCAATCCTTAGTTTTATGGTCAATTCAGATTTAACTGTTACTTAATTATGTGATAAAATAATTGTAGGGTAGTTAAGGAGGTTAAGATTATGGCATTAACTCAAAAAGCAGATGATTTTAGAACAAAGATTACTCAGGAAAATGTTGGGCAATTCGAAAAGAGTGATCCTGAATTTTATGAATTTTTTGCAAACTTTGCATTTGATGAAGTTGTCAATCAAAGTGATTTAGATGATCGTACAGGTTTCATTAGCACAATTGCAGTTTTACTCGGATGTGGCGGCATTGATGAATTTAAAGTCATTGTCCCAGGTGCTCTTAATTTTGGTGTCACACCAGTTGAAATTAAAGAAGTCATTTATCAGGCAACAGCCTATTTAGGTATCGGACGCGTCTTCCCATTCTTAAAAGCTGTCAATCAGATTTTTGCAGAACATGGCGTTGTTGTAGATCCAGCTCCACGTTCAACAACAACTCGTGAAACAAGACAGGAAAAAGGAACAGCCGCCCAAGTAGCTATCTTTGGTGACCATATGCAGGATTTCTGGAAAACTGGACCTGAAGACACTGTCCATATTAATTACTGGTTGGCTTCAAACTGTTTTGGTGACTATTATACAAGAGTTGGCTTAGATTATAATATGCGTGAAATGATCACATTCTGCTTCTTATATGCACAAGGTGGATGTGAATCACAATTAAGAAGTCACACCACTGCCAATATGCGTTTAGGTAACGATAAAGCATTCTTGCTTAAAATCATTTCTCGTAATGTTCCATTTATTGGTTATCCACGTACTCTTAATGCATTAGCTGTTATTAACGAAGTGGCAAAAGATTTCGAATAACCTAACAATTTTATCATCTGAATAATAGCGAAGTATCTGGGAATTGCCTCAGATACTTTTTTAACGTTTTTATACTGATTGTCACTTGCGAAATGACCTTTTTTGAGGCACTATGGAGTGAGAAATAAGAAGAAAGAAGTTGATGTGTTTTGACAACTATAAATCAAAAATCAAAGTTAAGATGGCACTATGATGAAGGTCATCTAACGATTGATGGTTCTGGTCCTATGCCTGAATGGCATAGTCGTGATGAACAACCATGGTCACAACATCGTCGTAATGATCTCTTTGATGTGAGAATTAATGAAGATATCACGACTATTGGCAGCTGTGCATTTTCGAGTTGTTATGGGATTAATAGTGTAAGTCTACCTGACACTTTAAAATGTATCGGTGAACAGGCTTTTTCAAACTGTTTTGAACTACAAAAAATCATTCTGCCTGAACATCTCGAAATCATTGGAAGCAGTGCTTTTGAAGGTTGTATGGAGCTAACAACCATCACGATACCGGATTCTGTGAATACAATTGGCGAACGAGCTTTTGAAAGATGCCGTTATTTGCGTGAAGTTAAGCTGCCACATAGTCTCACAAAAATTGATTGT
>JAGBPZ010000009.1 GCA_017633115.1 Erysipelotrichaceae bacterium
AATATGACCGTTGGGTTCTGTGGTGACTTGAAATTTGGTCGTACAGTCCATTCATTGCTTCTTGCCCTTTCTCGTTACGAGAATATTAAGTTTGTCTTCATTTCACCTCAGGAATTAATGCTTCCTGAATACTTGAAAGAAGATTTGTTGAAAGCTAAGAACCTTGATTATATCGAAGTTCGTACAATGGAAGAAGTTATGGATCAGCTTGATATCCTTTATATGACTCGTGTTCAAAGAGAACGCTTCTTCAATGAACAGGATTATATCCGCTTAAAAGACAGCTATATTTTAAATAAACGCAAATTGCGTAATGCTAAACCTGATTTGACAATCATGCATCCATTACCAAGAGTTAATGAAATCGCAACCGAAGTCGATGACGACCCACGTGCCAGCTATTTCCGTCAGGTTGAATGTGGCCGTTACATCCGTATGGCATTAATTTTATCATTATTAGGATTACAGAATGAGGTAGAACGCTTATGAGAATAGACAGTATCGTTAATGGTATCGTATTAGACCATATTACCGCTGGTAAAGTTATGGAAGTCTACAATGCCCTACATTTAGAAAAGCTTAATTGTTCAATCGCTATCCTAAAAAATGTCCGTTCTAACAAAATGGGCAAAAAAGATATTCTTAAAATCGACAATGATTTTGATGTTGATTTAGATGTGATCGGTTATATTGATCCTAATATTACGATTTCAATCATCAGAGATGGTAAGACAGTAGAAAAGAAACATCTACAATTACCAGCACGTATCATGAATGTTGAAAAATGTCGCAACCCACGCTGCATTACATCAATTGAGCAGGATCTTGATCAGGAATTCTATCTTGCCAATGCCGAAAAGCGTATTTACCGCTGTATTTATTGCGATACAAAAGTTGAGCATCGTTAAGGAGAGCATCTGTGAAGATACAGGATGTTGCCAAACGATTTGATCTATCAACAGATACGCTTCGCTACTATGAGAAAATTGGTTTAATTGATCCCGTCGCCAAAAATAAAAGTGGCCATCGAGATTATTCAGAATACGATTTATATCGCATTGAGTTTTTAAAGCGTATGCGTGCAGCAGGATGTTCTATCGATACATTGAAAGCCTTTGTAGATCTCTACAATATTGGTCCTAAAACCATTCCTCAGCGCCAGCAGTTGCTTCGCGACCAGTTAAAGCGACTCAATGAGGAAATCGAACAATTAAATATCGCAAAGACGTATCTTGAAGAGCAGATTGCTTATTATGACGACAATATGATCGTTCGTGACACTCACAGTCGTCTACTCAAGAAAAACAAGCAGGAGTAATCTTATGAAAGCCTTATATTTTGATTGTGCCAGTGGTATTTGTGGTTCCATGGTCCTTGGTGCCTTACTGGAACTTGTTGAAGATGATGAATGGTTTTTTGATGAAATCAGCCAACTTCACTTAGAGGACTACACCATTGATATTTCTAAAGGACTTGTCAATGATATAGCGGCCACATCAGTAGAAATCATGGTGGTAAAAAGACACCATCAATATTCAGAATTAAAAGCTATGATCAATGAATCTGAGCTGAATCTGGCTGTTAAAGATTTAGCGAAAAAGATTCTGCGACGTCTCGCGAAGGCTGAAGGCAAAGTACGTGGTGTACCTATCGAAAAGGCTTTTGATTATCGCAGCGATATGGAAAAAGTGTTGCTCATCATTGTTGGAACAGCGATTTTAATCAATCGTTTAGCACCAGAATTATGCTTTAGTTCCGTTGTCAATGATGGCTATGGATTTATCGATACAGAATTTGGTACGATTCCAGTTCCTTTACCAGCAACAAGTGAAATCTTTGCTGCTAGCACTGTCATCAGTCGTCAAATTGGCATCAATACTGATTTAGTGACGCCGACAGGGGCCGCTATCATTGCGGAACTGGCAACTATTTATGGTCCTATGCCAGCTATGGATG
The DNA here is from genome assembly GCA_017633115.1 of Erysipelotrichaceae bacterium. Classification (GTDB taxonomy): domain Bacteria; phylum Bacillota_I; class Bacilli_A; order Erysipelotrichales; family Coprobacillaceae; genus RGIG9341. The sequence continues at coordinate 1,957 of JAGBPZ010000009.1, forward strand.
TGACGAAGATTGGCTGGGGTGCCGGTCACAAGGTATTGACGATTCCTAATATCTTAAGAGTCTCGCTGGGAGAAGTCACAAAGTATCCTGATGAAATGATCTTATGGGGCAGCATTCTTGATGATGTCAGTTGTTCTGATTCTCGACGAATTATTACAGGCAGAAATAAAGACTAAGAGATGACCTTCACTTAATAATGAGTGAAGGTTTTTTGTAATGATGAGAGGTATTTTTTGAATCGGAAGAAATGATTTGATACTATATAAATAAGATAAGTAGATTGTTGGAGAGGGAGGAGAATAGAGAGTGGATAATAATAAACGTTTGAATATTAATTATGCTTTGATCCAGTTTGCTTATTTTATACCTATCTGTGGTATGATTGGTTTTGCGAATAACTATTTCCAGGCAATTGGTATTAAAAATATGGCCATTATTGGTGTTATTCTGGCAATCGGTAATGTGTTGACAGCATTGGCAGCACCAGCATTGGCCACTTATGTTGATAAAGTTCATCTATCAATCAACCGTGTTCTAACATTTTTATCAATCGTCTCAACGGCAATTGCAGTAGCGTTACTGGTGTTCTCGGGGATTCCAGTAATAGACTGTGTGATTTTCGTTGTGTTATTTGTTTTGATTCAATGTATGATGCCACTCATGAACGCTTTATGTTTTGTTTTTGAAAAGCATGGCATTAATATTAACTACGGAACAGCCAGAGGAATTGGCTCAACAGCTTATGCCTTTTCTGCTTTAGGCTTAGGTTTACTCGCGCCAAGACTGATTCCGATTCCAATTATCGTTGGTCTTGCCATCATGATTCCATTGACAATGGCATTCAGAATCCGTGGTGTTAAATCAATTGCTGAAGATGAAGTAGAAGAAGTCGCTGAAGCAACATCAACCACTAATTTCTTTGCGGAACACAAAATGTTCATCGTGTTCCTTGGTGGTTTCATTCTTGTTTATGCAGATCATATGATCATCAATACTTATCTGTTAAATGTTGTAACGAATATCTTGAATGATGCCGTTGCAGCTTCGCGTGCTATGGGTACAGCTGCTTTCGTTGCTGCCATTCTTGAACTTGTAGCAATGTTTGCTTTGGATAAAGTTAGAAATCGTGTCAGCATTACCTTGCTGTTGCGTATTTCAGCCATTATGTTTACTGTCAAGCATGTCATTACCGCTTTAGCTACCAACATGTTGATGATTTACTTTGCTCAGTTCCTGCAGATGTTTGCCTATGCGATCTTTATTCCTGCATCCGTTTATTATGTCAATGAATTGTTTGCGAAAGAAGATGCCGTTAAAGGACAATCATTCGTTACGACTTCAATGACAGTTGCAGGTATCATCTCAACACTTCTTGGTGGTTTCCTGATTAGCTTGTTAGGTATTCATAATACTTTGATGTTTGGTGCTGGTGTATCACTTGTTGGTACAGTCATCATGTTGATTACTTGTCAAAAACCTAAGAAATCCTATTAATCAAACTGCTCCTGGTGAGCAGTTTTTTTAATTTGATTATCTCAATTTGTTTGATTAATTGTGTTATAATGAATTACAAGGTGAAACAAATATTAGTATAAATTAAGAAAGGGGGATTTCTATTGGATGTCATTAAGACCCTCGCGAAAAGTATTCGTGAGTATAAAAAACCCTCAATTTTAACTCCAATCATCGTTTCTGGTGAGGTCTTAATTGAGTGCGTCATTCCTTTCATTGTTGCCAGACTGGTCAATTTACTTCAGACCGGTGCCAACATGCAAGAAATCGTTCAATATGGAATTATTTTAGTTGTACTGGCTATTATCTCGCTCATCTGTGGCGCAGCCGCTGGTATGACTGCCGCTAAAGCAGCTGTTGGCTTTGCGAAAAATCTACGCAAAGATCTTTTTGGTGCTATTCAGGACTTTTCATTTGAAAATATTGATAAGTTCTCATCGTCATCACTTGTGACACGTATGACAACTGATGTCACCAATGTGCAAATGTCATATATGATGATTATCAGAACTGCCATCCGTAGCCCTATGATGTTGATCTTCTCATTCGTCATGGCTTATATCATGGGTGGTTCATTGTCTTATGTTTTCTTGTTTACAATTCCTTTCATGGCAATTGGTTTGTTTACGGTTGCAAGAACGGCAATGCCATTGTTTGATGCCGTATTTAGAAAATATGACAATCTCAATGCTTCAGTACAAGAAAACATCAATGGTATGCGTGTCGTCAAATCATATGTTCGTGAAGACTATGAAACCCAGAAATTTACTTATGCAGCTGATGATGTGCGTAAAGATTTCACAAAAGCAGAAAAAATCCTAGCTTTCAACTCTCCAATCATGCAAGTCTGTCTGTATGTTGTCATGATCTTTGTTTTGACTGTGGGCAGCAGCACCGTTGTCCGTTATTCAGGTGCGCGTGTCAACGTAGGTCAGTTATCTTCAATGTTGACATACAGTTTCCAGATTTTGATGGCTTTGATGATGTTATCAATGATTTTTGTCATGATTACTATTTCGGTTGAATCTGCTCGTCGAATCAATGAAGTTCTTAACGAAAAACCAACCTTGACAAACCCTGAGAATCCAGTTTATGAAGTAGCTAATGGCGATATTGATTTCGATCATGTGTCATTCAAATATGCAGCTACTGCTGATCTTTATGCATTAGAAGATATCAATCTTCATATCAAGAGTGGTCAGACAGTTGGTATCTTAGGTGGTACTGGTTCTTCTAAATCGTCACTTATTCAGTTGATTTCCCGTCTGTATGATGTCACTGAAGGTAGTGTTAAGGTTGGCGATATTGATGTTAGAGAGTATGATCTGACAACTTTAAGAGATCAGGTTTCTGTTGTCTTACAGAAGAATGTCCTGTTTGCAGGAACAATCAAAGAAAATCTCCGTTGGGGTAATAAAGAGGCAACTGATGAAGAAATCATTGAAGCCTGTCGTTTGGCTTGTGCTGATGAATTTATCGAACAGTTCCCTGAACAATACGATACCTATATCGAACAGGGAGGCAGTAACGTCTCTGGTGGTCAGAAACAGCGTCTCTGTATCGCTCGTGCATTATTAAAACGTCCAAAAATCCTTATTCTTGATGACTCGACATCAGCTGTTGATACCAAGACTGATGCGAAAATCAGAGCTGGATTCAAGAGTTTCATTCCTGATACGACAAAGATCATCATTGCCCAGCGCGTAGCATCGGTCGAGGATGCTGATCAGATTATCATCATGGATAATGGTAAGGTTAACGCTGTCGGTACACATGCTGAGTTATTGGCTAATAACCCAATTTATCAGGAAGTCTACTATTCTCAGAATAAGGCGGGTGATAATGATGAATAAAAAGAAGACCAATTCAATGGCGTCATTTAAACGCCTGATCAAAACAATATTCAGCTTCTATCCTGTCTTGCTGCCAATTGTCATCGTTGCGATTATCTTGAATGCAGTCATCAGTACACTGCCTTCAATCTTTATGCAGAACATCATTGCGATTATTACTGATGCTCTCAACAATCAGATCACCTGGGCAGAGGTTGCTCCAAAGGTTTATCGTTTTGTAGCGATTCTGCTTGTTCTCTATGTCATTGCGTTATCCGCTTCGTTGTTCTATCAAAGAAAAATGGCTGATATTACACAGGGTTCATTGTGTAAATTCAGAATCAAAATGTTCAGCAACATGCAGACATTACCGATTCGCTATTTCGATACCAATCCGCATGGCGATATTATGTCAGTTTATACAAATGATACTGATACATTACGTCAGTTAATTGGTCAAAGCTTACCACAAATGCTGACAATGATGCTGACAGTCACATCAATCGTTTGTATCATGCTTTACTACAGCATCATTCTGACAGTTTGTGTTTTACTTGGTGTTGTCATCATGGTTCAAATCACGAGAAAAATTGGTGGTCAATCCGCTAAATATTTCGTTCAGCAGCAGATTGCACTTGGTGAAAGTGAAGGTTTCATTGAAGAAATGATGAACGGTCAGAAAGTTGTCAAAGTCTTCAACCATGAAGCTGAAGCAATCGCTGACTTTGATAAAGTCAATGATCATTGGGCAGATATGGCTGAAAAAGCTAACCGAAATGCCAATATCTTAGGTCCAATCTTGCACAATATGGGTAACATCATGTATGTCTTCGTTGCCATTATTGGTGGTTTACTCTTACTGCTTAAGGCACCAAACCCAAATATCTCTGGTTTACCTTTAAGCGTTGCTATCATCGTGCCATTCTTATCGATGACACGTCAGTTTGCCGGTAACATCGGTTCTTTCTCACAACAGATCAACTCTATCATCATGGGTCTTGCAGGGGCTGAACGTATCTTTGAATTGCTTGATCAGGAACCTGAAAAAGATGAAGGTTATGTCACTTTAGTCAATGTTAAAGAAGAAAATGGTGAATTGATTGAAGTCAGTGAACGTACCGGTATCTGGGCTTGGAAACATCCACATAAAGATGGCACAATTACTTACCACAAACTTGTCGGTGATATTGAAGTAGAAAATGTTGATTTCTCTTATAACCCTGGCAAACAGATTCTGTATGATGTCACACTTTATGCAGAACCTGGTACAAAAGTGGCCTTCGTTGGTGCTACTGGTGCAGGTAAGACAACAATCACTAATCTGATTAACCGCTTCTATGATATCAACGCTGGTAAGATTCGCTATGACTTTATCAATATCGATAAGATTAAAAAGCAGGATCTGCGTCGTTCTCTGGGTGTCGTTCTTCAGGAAACAAACCTCTTTACAGGCACTGTTATGGACAATATCCGTTATGGTCGCCTGGACGCTACTGATGAAGAATGTATTGATGCAGCTAAATTGGCAGGTGCTCATGACTTCATCATCAGATTGCCTGAGGGTTATCAAACTCACTTGACAAATAATGGTTCGAACCTATCTCAGGGACAGTGTCAGTTGCTGGCCATTGCGAGAGCTGCAGTTGCAGATCCACCAGTTATGATTCTTGATGAAGCAACTTCATCAATCGATACTCGTACTGAAGCTATTGTATCAGCTGGTATGGACCGCCTGATGGAAGGCCGTACAGTCTTTGTCATCGCTCATCGTCTATCAACAGTTCGTAATTCCGATATCATTATGGTATTGGATCATGGTGTCATCATTGAACGTGGTACACATTTGGAACTGCTGGCAACAAAAGGACAATATTATCAGTTATACACTGGTGCTTTCGAACTCGAATAAATATTATTGGGACTGCTCATGCAGTCCTTTTTTAATAAGACAGATGTTTTGCATCAAAGGCAAAGGTTCACTATAATAGGGAAGAAAGGTGGTGATGTCGTATGCATGATATTTGGAATCCATGGCATGGTTGTGTGAAATATTCAGAAGGTTGTGAACATTGTTATATGTATTATCTGGATAAAATGCGCAATCAGGATGGTCGTTATATTTATCAAACTGGAAACTTTTCCTATCCTGTCGCCAAAAATCGTGATGGCACCTATAAGATTCAAAGTGGGGAAACATTACGTGTGTGTATGACGTCTGATTTCTGCCTGAAAGAAGCTGACAAGTGGCGTAATGATGCCTGGTCCTTCGTATCCCGTCGTCGCGATGTCATCTTCTACATATTGACTAAACGTGCTGAGCGTTTAGCTGAATGCCTTCCAGACAACTGGGGAGATGGTTATGAGAATGTCATTCTCAATGTAACCATAGAAAATCAAAAACGAGCAGATGAGCGTATGCCATTATTAATGGCCATCCCAGCAAAGCATAAAGGCGTGATGGTGGCACCGATGCTTGGACCTGTCAGCTTAGAACCCTATTTAGCGTCGGGGCAGATTGAACGTGTGACTTGTGGCGGGGAAAACTATGACGGTCATCGTCCTTGCCACTATGAATGGATCAAGGCGCTTCATGATGAATGCATCAAATATAATGTTTCATTCACCTTCATTGAAACAGGCACTCATTTTGTGAAGGATGGACGACACTACCATATTCCAACCAAGCGTGAACAATCAGTACTGGCTTATCAGTCACAACTTAATTATGAAGGCCGTCAGCCAATTTATGACCTTTATGATTTCTTTGATCAGCCATTGCCAGAGGAACAGCGTTATCATCCACGCTTTTCTAAACATTGTGCTGTTTGTGGCATGCGACCAATCTGTAATGGCTGTACGTTCTGTGGCAAGTGCGGTAATAGTGAACCAATGGATAATGAAAATGCCATCTAGGAGATGACTCCTAAATGGCATTTATTCTTCGTTATGGGTTAATGATGTAGAAATATAATAAGTGATATCATGTGACTTGCAGTAAGCTTTAATGACAGCTTTCCAGTCACTGTTTTTTGTATATTCGATAATATATGGTTTGATATCATGAGCCTGACAGAATTCAAGATATTTCTTATAGTGACTAGAGACACTTGAAGACTGTTTCTTTGTTTTAAATGTAGATGGATCAATGGTCGTAAAGACATTTTCCTGGATAATACCGCTGATGTAAGGTAAAGGTTCGTTTTCTTCCTTCTCCTTGTCATCATCTTTTTTGTCTTTATTTTTTGTTTCAATGACCTGATCACCATTGTTGATATATTCAGTAATGAACATTTTGTCATTCATGAGATAGACAGGCATGTTCTTTTTGTGCATATATTTCACAACTTTGAACAACTTTTTATAAGTCTTAGGTTTACCATTGAAAATATCATAGTGATCAAGAACGATACCATCAATACCACGTTTGATCTGTTTACGGGCTTTTTTATAAAGATATTGACGCCATGATTTGGTAATGGCCATCTTATAATATGTCTTGGAGTTATCAACATAACCACGTGTTGATGACTTGTTGGCTTTATAAGCTTTTGATTTAGCTTTCACATGACCAACATCAAGATAACCATAAACATGAGTAGCATATAAATGAAGTGTTGCGATTTGATTTTTATTCAACTTCGTTGCATCGACCACGATCGTGTCATAATGGTTGACTAGAGGCGGTGTTTTGATAGAAGTCATACCAGTCAAAAACGCAAACTCTTTATTTTTCTTGAACGTTATTTCACTTGGATTGATTGGCTGTGTTGATTGATCTTTGTTTTTATGAGAATGTGATGTCGTACATCCCGTAAGCAGTGCGAGTGACAGCATTAAAATGACGACAAAGTTTCTTTTTAACATGTTTTACACCTTCACATTTCAAATTTCACGCCCATAATAGCATACTTCATCTTTGATTCAAATGTTTTTTTCATTTCCGATAAATAAATTAAGGTTTTATTTAGATGTAAAATTTGTATAATAATACACAGGTGAATGTAATGGATCAGAAAGAAAATCAATTTAAAAAAATGACGCAAACGCCAGTCAAACGTTTGATCTTGACTTTAGGCTTTCCAACCACAATTTCCATGCTGGTAACGAATATCTACAACATGGTTGATACCTATTTTGTCTCTTCGATTTCGACGAGTGCTTCTGGTGCAGTAGGTGTCGTTTTTGGCTTAATGGCGGTTTTACAGGCTTTTGGCTTCATGTTTGGTCATGGAGCAGGTACCAATATTTCACAGAGTCTTGGGGCTAAGAAAGTGGATCGTGCCCTTCAATTTTCTGCTACCAGCTTTTATGTATCAATTGCCGCCAGCTTAATGGTGACCATCTTTGGTTTACTGTTTTTAACTCCGTTTATGTATCTGCTTGGCAGTACGGATACGATCTTACCTTATGCCCGCACTTATGCTTTTTTCATTTTAATATCGGCGGCAGCGATGGTTTCTAGCTGTGTCACCAATAATATCCTGCGTTATGAAGGCAAAGCTATGGTGGCCATGGTAGGTCTGGTATCTGGTTCATTCTTGAATATCTTTGGTGATTATATCTTTATTCGCATTATGCATATGGGTATTGCCGGTGCAGGCTTATCAACGTGTATTTCCCAATACATTTCCGCAGCTATCTTGATCATGCCGTTTGTCTCTCATCAGACTGTCAGCCGTTTTAATATTAAAGATGTGCGCATCAATGCCACGATTCTCATCAAAATTATCACCACAGGATTCCCATCATTTATTCGTCAGGGAATGGCGAGCATTGGTACGATGGTGTTAAACCGTCAGGCTGGTTTCTATGGCGATGCTGCCATTGCCGCGATGTCAATCGTTGGCCGCATCAATGCCTTCTTCTTCTCAGCTTCAATTGGCATTGGTCAGGGCTTACAACCAGTCACTGCCTTTAATTATGGCGCTAAACAGTATAAGCGTGTCCGTCATGCCTTCAATTTCACATTGATGTTTACAACGGGAGTTCTGATTGTACTTGGTGCTTTGGGTATTATCTATTCTAAAGAATTGATTACCCTCTTTAGAAATGACCCTGAGGTCATCCGTATTGGTCATACTGGGCTGATTTATCAATGTCTGGCACTTATGACTGTACCTGTATGTATGTGTGGCAATATGCAACTGCAGTCAGTTGGTCGCAGTGGCCCGGCCACAATTCTCGCATCATTACGTAATGGTATTGTCTTTCTCCCACTGATTATCATCTTGCCATCAGTATTTGGAATTTTTGGGGTCCAGATTGCACAGCCATTATCAGATGTCATTTCATCGATTGTCACAGTGCCATTTATAGTGAGCTTTTTCAAATCCATCCCTAAAGAAGATGAAAAGTTGCAAAGAGCTTAAATTAAGAGTAAGATGTGTTAGAGGTGAACACTTATGGATAAGAAAGCTTTAATAGATGAAATTATCGATTATATTAAAGTCATTATCATCACTGTCTGTTTGACATTGTTGGTGCTGCACTTTGTTCAGATTGCCCGTGTTGTTGGGGATTCAATGCTTCCTAATTATCATGAGGGTAATATTGTTTTTGTCAATAAAAAGTTCTATCATTTAAAGGACTGTCACTATAATGATATAGTTGTTGCGAAAGCTGAAATCGGATATGAAGAGGAAGAAATCATCAAACGTGTCATGGGTCTGCCAGGAGACACTTTAACTTATGATCATGGCAAGCTGTATCGTAATGGTGAGTTATTGGAAGAAACCTATATCAAAGAACCAATGGATGATGACTATCAATGGGAAGTGACAATTCCTGAAGGTCAGATTTTCATCATGGGTGATAATCGCAACAATTCTGCTGATTCCCGTGATATTGGACCTGTTGAATTCAATCAAATTGTGGGTAAAGTCTTTTTCAAACTATTCTAAACAAAATCAGGAGGTCATGAGACCTCCTTTTATAATTCGTTATCTTCTGGCAGCCAGTGTCTGATTCTAGCTGGATTGCGATAACGTCCTTGTTTTAATTCTTTATAGAGTGGTGACTGTTCATCAGTGATACCCTGAAGCGCCAATTCTTTGTCGATATCATAAGGTACCTGGACAAAATCAATATCAAGAGGTGCATAATTTGGACTATTTAAGACACCTTCAATGATGACATATGAGGCACAGGTTGTGTTGAGATCATTGCCATCACGAGCTTTCTGACGGACATAATCAAGATTATTGCCAACGCTGCCACAACAGACCAAAGTGCGATTATAGAATTTGACCATTGTCTGCACATGGACATGACCATAGATGACGACATCAGCTAAATGTTGTGATAGTGTCAACTTGTTTGGCATAAACATTTTAAAGCGGTCTTCAATTGACCCAAGAGGATTGGTGTTGACATAATTATAGGTCGTATCCGGTCCTGCGTGGAACATACGAATCAGGCGACCGCTCATCATGACTTCATGGCAATAAGGCAGCTGCCTGAGATAGCGATTATGCTCAGGTGTCAGGATCGAAGTATCGATGACTTCTTCATCATTATTGCCTAATAAGACGATATCACAATGATCTTTGACGAGTTCAATACATTCATTGACAAGTTTACCTTTGCCAGCAATATCACCTAAACAGACAACGGTATCACAGCCACGTTTTGCGATATCATTAAGTGTTGCCTGCAGAGCTGTACAATTGGCATGGATATCAGCAATTATTGCTATTTTCATGATCATCACCTCAATTATTATCTTAACACAATTGCGATGCTTCTACTAAGAGACATCGCTTTTTATGATATAATGGACCTGTTAGTGAAGGCGGTGAAGGATATGGCAATGAAAGATAGGATCCTTAAAGAAGTCAAAGTTAATGATGAAGTCATGATGATGATTGGAAGTAGAGAGTTTACCGGTCGCGTCGATGCCATTGATGACGATATTATTACTTTGATCATGGAAGGTGAACGCAGTATTATTATTGCGCTTGATTCCGTGATCATGTATGAAATCATTAAACAAGCAGAATCAGTCGCAGAAGAAACAACGGATGATAAAGAAGAAGTTGTAGCAGACACTGAAGCGACTGTTCAGGAAAGTAACCCATTAGGTGAGACTGTTTCTTTACAATTACATATGTCACGCTGGAGCAGGGATCTTAAAGCTTTGAAAATTAATGATAACCTCAAAATTCAGTTTTTCTCAAAAGACCCAAGTGGCATGCTTTATTTGAGCTTAAACAAAATCGTTGACGATATCGTCAATTGTGCCAATGAAAATGCTCTAGGTTCTATCTATGGTCGTACGCCTGATATTGCTTCACGCTTAGTCGAACTTAACCGTCATTATGATTATGGTGGCATTACTGAATTATTGAAGATTCTCCTCATCAATATGAATGAATATTCCCAAAATGTACTTGGCAAGGAAGTTGCAATAGCTGATGTTTATTTTGCGGATGCTTATATTGCTTATCAACAGGGTGATCATCAAAAAGTATGTACTTTTCTTGACAAATATTTGCGTTTAATTAATGTACGTGATTCTGATATTGGGACCATTATGTATTTTGCCCAATATGGCAAAGATCCCCGTTATGCCCATCATCCAATCTTTACGGGAGACACGGAAACCAGCTTTAAAAAACAAATGACTAAGGATCGATTCAATCGTGCTAAAGCCTATATCAAACAGAATGTTGTCAATGTCAAAACGGAATCATCTCAAGTTCAACAAGATGGGGAAGACAGTGATGATATTTATTTGACAATTCATTTAACTTATTGGCCACTTGATATCAAAGCTATCAAAGCTCGTGAGATGCGAAAAATCTGTGATGAAATCGATGTCAGTGGTGGCTGTTATAGAGAATTGACACAAATCATTGACCAACTAAAAAACGGTGAACGTATCAATGAATTAGGATTAAAACATGGACGTACACAGGAAATTGCCAATAAAATTGTGGCCGCTCATCAGCGTTATCCACATTTGTTGTGGCGTGAATTATTAATGATTTTATTACTACGTGTCAATGAATATTCACAAAGGATCTTTAAAACTGATCCTCAATTCCCTGAAGTAGATTATGCCAATGCTTATAAAGCTTTCTTAGACCGTGACGTGGAACTCACATGTGGTTTCTTAGCGAGATACTTTGATCAGGTGGAAGTGACAGATGATAATCGCCAGGCTTATCAATATTTCAAACGTTATGGCCAGGCTTATAATGAAAAAAACAGGATTTCTCGACAAGCAACTAACAGAGGACGTGAAAGTACTGATGTCATTTCAACCGTCACAGAGATGATCGATTTAAGAACGATTTTCCAACATGTTGATGAATTAGTTGACAAGATGAAATATGAGGAAGCTTATCGTTATTTACAACGTCAGAGTGCTGCTCATCCAGACAATCAGGAATTGATCAATCGTTTTGGTGCACTCAATGACATGCGTATTCGTGCCCGTAAATTCTTAAAAGATATGCGGGGATCTACATTAGTCCATCGTGCCAGTCGTGCTCGTTTTATTGAAGAGGACTACGATAAAGCTGAGCGTCTGTATCTCCAGGCTGTTGCCGCTCATGAACCAAGATATCAAAACGCCATCCTGGCGTATGCAGATATGATTAAAAAAATCAAAGGAAGAAACGAGGAGTTAGACGTTTTGCTCAGTTATAAAGGTACCTTTATGGGCAACAATGAGCTGAAAACCAAATATTATCAACGCTTATGCAACGTTTATGAAAGTCTTCATGACAATGTCTCACTACAAGATACGCTCGAGAAATTATTGAAGGTTTTAGAAGCTGAAGGTGATAAAAAGTCTATTGGTAATACTTATCGTCGTTTAGCTGAATGTATGTTCAATAATAATGACTATCAAGGATGTATTGACTATAGTACGAAAGCTATTCCATACGTACGAGATATCAAAGTATTGGTGAAACGCATCGTGCTATCTCATCTCAACTTAAATCAGCCTGATGCTGCTGAAGAAGTTATCACACGTTATAAACAACGCGACCCTGAAGTCGAAAAACTAAGTGAACTGCTCGATGGCTTTGATATTAATGATATTGCGATGATGGCTTTCCTTGTTGAAGACGACCGTTTTGTCGATTCATATGAGAAATCAATAGAGATAAGCGCTGAAGAATTGACTGCCGAAGCCTTAAAGGAACAGGAAAACTATCTCAAGCATCTTAATTTTGATGACTATGACCAATTATCACTTGGCTATTTACGTGCTGCACTGATTGCCAATGAGCTCAATAATGATACAAAATATTATCGTTACATTTCTGAAAGTCTCTATAATCGTGGTGTCTATTATCAGACCAATAATAATCTCGATGTGGCTCGTAGTTATTATCTTTCAGCCTTAGAAAAGAAAGAAGCTCTTAAATCGCGTAAAAACACATTAGATAACTTAACCAACTATTATTTGATGAGCTTAAATGCCCGCTTTACACCTAATATTATTGGTATGGATCGTGAATTGACACGATTGGATTTAACTGCACTCAGTGATAATGATCTTAAAGCTTTTGTAATGCTGCTTAATGCGGTTCCTGAAATCAGTACCATTCTTGATCAAAAGAGTCAAGATGTGAAATTGCAGCAGCTTAAAGACATGTTGCTTCGCTATAGTGATGATGAATGGACAGATTTTGCATCCTTCAGAGAAATCATTAAAGAACGTCTTTCTCGTGAACGTAAACATTTGCGTGAATTGATGAGTATGTTACGTAATGATGCTTTATTCAATATGGATTGCTCAGACAAACTTGAAGAGGTTAAATCGATGATTCAGGTAAGCACTTCTGATTGTAAATGTCTTGATCGCTTATTGAGTATCTATAAAGACATTCTTGAATGTAAGGCAATGACGAATTATGACGACCGTTTACGTATCTTGACACGTGTTCTCAGTGATTTAGATGCAATCGATCATAATGGCACAACACAATTTATTGAACGTTATTTTAATGTTTATTGTGATATTTTAAAAGAACACCTTGAACATTTTATCTCTCAGCTTAAAACTGATTACAAGCCACAATTAACTTTAAGTGTACCAATTACTGATGTCATTGATGCTCATGGTCATGCTGAATTTTCAGTGACAGTTGCCAACGCTGATAACCATGCAACAGCCAGTCATATTGAATTGACGCTTAAGAATGTCGATGGCACTGATTTGTATCATCAGCTTTTGACCCAATCACTTAAAGGTGGTGCCACTCATGCTATCTTGATTACCCTCAATGGCATTTTGGACAAGGCATTGACACTTGATCCAAGTTTGACATATGAATATGATAATGAGGCAATTACCGATGACTTGCCACAGTTTTCAATCGCAACAAAGGATCATCACTTTGAACCAATTCAAAATCCTTATATCGATGGACCAAAGCTGACCTGGGAAAACCGTCATATGTTCTTTGGCCGTGATGAAATGATTGATGCCTTAGCTAAACAATTATGTCATGACAATGTTGAAGCAGTGGCTATTTATGGTCAAAAGCGTACGGGTAAATCATCCATCTTTGAATTTTTAAAGAAACGCTTAGAAGATGAATTTTTCGTTGTCTTAATTGATGCTGCTTCAGTCATGGATTCAGAAGTGAGCTTCTATGAAGTGATCAAAGACTATCTGATCGATTATTTAGAAGACGAGGATGCGGACGATGATCTCATCGATGATTTAAGTGATATGGATGTTGAAGATTATGCGCATTTTATTCGTTTTATGCGTCGTATTAATGAATGGATCAGCGCGGAGGGACTTAATCGTGTATTGATCATGATAGATGAGTTTACATCGCTTTATTACTTCATTCAGGACGAACACAAGGCAATTGACAGTGTCTTTATGAATCGTCTTAAGACAATGATTGACGAACGTCTTTTCAAAATGGCGATGATTGGTCAGGATTCAATGGAAGCTTTTATCGAAGCTTATCCAAACCAGTTCCAGTCAATCAGTCTTAAACGTGTCAATTATCTTGAGGAGTCCGATGCGCTTAAACTGATTAACATACCGATTGCGACGAATGGCACATCACGTTACCTTGAACATGCCGATGAAGCTATTTATCGCTGGTTTAACGGCCAACCTTATTATCTCCAGAGATATTGTAAGAGGCTAGTTGAAGCGATGAATGACCATCATTACAGTTATATTACGATGGCGATTGCCCAGGATCAAAAGGATAAGCTGATCCAAGAAGAAAAAGACAGTTTCTTCAACAATCTGATTGAAAAAGGTGATCAGATCAGTCTGGATATCGTTTCAAGAATCGCCCATTCAAGAGACCAAATTGATGGCTGGGTACGTATGGATAGTCTGCATCTCACAGAGGATGAAATGAAACTCTTTAATCGCCTGGTTCACCGTGAGGTGATCGCTTATAAAGCATCGACAAAGCAATGTCGTATCATCATTCCGTTCTTTAAAGATTGGCTGATTGAACATTAAAAGGAGGAAGTCATGAATATCTATGCAGATACAGGGAAAATCATAACTGGCAAACGTTATGTATCACGCCCTAAAATCGAAAAAGAAATCATAGACCGTACAATGGGGGAAGTCTATGGCTCTGTCAGTGTTGTCGGCATGCAGCGTATGGGTAAATCATCAGTTATGGCTCATCTCTATAATCAATATTATGAGTCTTGCTTTGAGCGCTCTATCATCATGCTTTCGTTATCGCTCAATGAATTCAATTCGCTTGCTCATTTTTATAAGACAATTGGGGAAATGATGATTGAAGCTCTTGAGGATCATGATCTTGACATCCCTTCACGTATTGAACGTGTGGCGAATAAGCTGGAGCAAGCAGATGATGACCGTGCCTACAATCAACTGACACGTCTTATTAGAAATGTCAAAAAGATGTTAGGCTACCGACTTTATATCATTCTTGATGAATTTGATCGCAGTCGCAAAATGTTTAAAAACAATAGTGGTTATGCCCAACTTCGTTCACTGCTTTATAATTCAGAAACAGATGTCACTTTTGTGTTTGTTTCCAGACGTATGGTGTCGGAGTTAGATAAACAGTTAGATGAATCCAATCTATCAGGTACATTAGGCACACCAATCTATGTCACTCCTTATAATGAAGATGAATTAGATCAGTACTTCACGATTGCCAAAGAAGCAGGCTATGACATGGATCATAAACGAGAAGCACTTATTCAGAAAATCGGCGCCTATCCACACTGGCTGGACTTATTCATGTATCGACTTGTCGATGAAGACAACAACATGGCAATAGATGATGTGTTTAATCACTATGCGGGAACGTTCTATGATGAATTTGATCATTTAAATGCCATCCTTGATGATCAGGAATTGCTTCATCCATTGATGCAGTTGATTTTTGGTCCCGTCTTTGACTGTACCATCTCACAGCTTAAAAGCCTTGAAGATTACGGCATGATTCAATATGACGCCAACAGTGAAGTCGAAGCTTTAGCTAAAGCTTATGAAACTTATCTTCAGTCAAAAAGAAAAGACATCGATTTCGCTCCTAAATGGCGCGAATGTGAACGTCTTTTACGTGATATGTTGAAAGATCATTATCATGAATTATATGGTGATAATTGGGAAGAGACAATTATCCATATGTATGATTATGGTGACTTTAAATCGATGATCAAAGATGCTCTGGCCAATCAAAAAGACATTATGACTGATCATGTTCACTATGCCAGTGGCATCTATGTCGATGTTCTTGATACAGCTTCAACAGGCATGTTGTTTGCGCTCTATTCAGTATTGGAGGAACCATTCTACAATGACAAACTGAAGATTCGCAAACGTGACTTCATGGATATGACTAAGCATCTGCGCTTGGTGCGCAATAAATTTGCTCATAATAATGAAGAGATTTTAAAGCTTGAAGTGCGTCAGCAGTCAAGCAGTTATGTTGATCAAATCGTTGATCATATTAATCAGTATTTTAATAGAATTCAATAAAAAGGTGCTGTCGTAATGGCAGCACCTTTAATCATGAAAAAAGACATCCCGAAGGATGTCGTTGTGTTGATTAATATAAGCCCTGAGCGATCATAGCTTCAACAACTTTTTCGAAACCAGCGATGTTTGCGCCAGCGATTAAGTTGTAACCTAAGCCATATTTTTCAGCTGCTGCAACTGAGTTAGCGACGATGCTCTTCATGATACCATGAAGTTTTTCATCAACTTCTTCACGTGACCAGCTGTATCTCATAGAGTTCTGAGACATTTCTAATGCAGATACTGCAACACCACCAGCGTTAGCTGCTTTAGCAGGACCTAAGATAGCGCCACCAGCAAGGATAGTAGCTACACCATCAGGAGTAGTAGGCATGTTTGCACCTTCGATGACATATTTGCAGCCATTAGCGATTAATTTTTCAGCATCTTCTTTAGTGATTTCGTTCTGTGTAGCACATGGGAATGCCATATCACATTTAACGCCCCAAGGTTTTTCTTTTGCATGGAATTCGCAATTGAATTCTTTAGCGTAGTCAGCTAATTTAACATCATTTGAAGAACGAATCTTTAACATGAAGTCGAATTTTTCTTTAGTGTTAATACCTTCAGGATCGTAAACATAACCGTCTCTACCTGAGATTGTAACAACTTTTGCACCATATTCAGTGGCTTTCATACATACGCCCCAAGCTACGTTACCATAACCTGATACGGCGATAGTTTTGCCTTCATAAGAGTCGTTGAAGTGTTCTAAGACTTCGTTACCGTAGTAAACTGCACCAAAACCAGTTGCTTCAGGTCTGATTAAGCTACCACCATAAGTTAAACCTTTACCAGTTAAAACGCCGTTTTCATAAGCATTTTTAAGTCTCTTATACTGACCAAATAAGTAACCGATTTCTCTGCCACCAACACCGATGTCACCTGCAGGAACATCAACGCTAGGACCGATGTGACGATAAAGTTCAGTCATGAATGACTGGCAGAAACGCATAACTTCTAAGTCGCTCTTGCCTTGAGGATCGAAGTCAGATCCACCTTTACCACCACCGATAGGTAAAGTTGTTAAACTGTTTTTGAAGATCTGTTCGAAACCTAAGAATTTGATAATACCTAAGTTAACTGAAGGATGGAATCTTAAACCACCTTTGTAAGGACCGATTGCGCTTGAGAACTGTACTCTCCAGCCTCTGTTGACCTGTACTTTACCCTGATCATCAACCCAAGGCACTTTGAACTGAATGATTCTTTCAGGTTCTACTAAACGTTCAAGAATTGCCATGTCTTCATATTCAGGATGAGCTTCTAATACTGGCTTTAAGCTTTCTAATACTTCAGTGACAGCTTCGATAAATTCAGGCTGATTACCGTCTTTTTCTTTCAAATAGTTTAATACTCTTTCAACATATTCCATACTAGTTTCCTCCTCTAAGTATATGGACAGGAAAATGACAACATAATCGTTCTCCATGAATGTATTATAAACACAAAAATATATCAGTGCAATTAAAAAATAGAAAAATTCTATTAAAAAAATAAAAAATTATTAATAACGTGAGAAAAATTCTACATAATTACTAAGATTTTTGCTTGCGATACTAAACAAAATTATTTTTTATGGTGTAAAGAATTGATAAATGGTATGATATTTTCGGTGAAACAAAATGAAAAGATTTAAAGAACTACGCATGACGATCATTATGATGATTTTTTTAATCACAGCATTAGTAGTGGCATTTATGCGCCTGATGGCAGGGGAACGTTTAAGTGTTATGATTTTAATGGGCATTGCGTTAATCTTATCGATGATGAATGCTTTTAGTAATACAATGATGATTGATGATGATTTCGCACTCATATATGAATTTAAATATGGTTTGATTCTGCCCTCAATCATCGATCTTCATGACATTCAGTCTGTCAGAATGATTAATCGTTTTAAGGCAGAAATCATCCACAAAAAAAGAAGTGTAGTTTATTTATTTAGTGCTGAAAAATTTGTTGAAACATTGAAACAATCATTATTGAAGGAAACAGAAGAAAGAGGGAATTAAGTCGTGCAAATGAGCTTGTCGCTGGCCACGCAAATTGGTGCCATGTTTATCATGGTTATTATTGGCTATATTCTGATTAAACTTGAAGTCGTTAGTATTCGTGAAATTAGAATCCTATCATTAATTGTCCTTTATGTCGGAGCACCTTGTGCTATTGTCAATTCATTCCTGATTGAATTGACCGCAGACCGTTTAAAAGGCTTCCTCCTGGCGATTGGTGCGGCAGTTGTTGTTCATGTTGTTTATCTGTTGCTGAGCGAAATCTTTGGT
>JAGBPZ010000042.1 GCA_017633115.1 Erysipelotrichaceae bacterium
ATGATCTACATTGGTTTTTACTGCCGACAACATTCAACAGATGTTAATGGATTTGTCTTAGGTGGTCGTTCAGTTGGTCCTTGGCTGACGGCTTTCGCCTTTGGTACTTCTTACTTTTCAGCTGTTATCTTCGTTGGTTATGCTGGTCAGTTTGGTTGGCGATATGGTCTGGCATCGACTTGGGTTGGTATTGGTAATGCATTGATCGGGTCATTAATGGCATGGGTTATTCTTGGTCGTCGTACCAGAATCATGACTCAGCATCTTGATTCAGCAACTATGCCACAATTCTTTGAAGCTCGATTTGGTTCTCGTTCATTAAAGATTGCCGCTTCAATCGTTACCTTTATTTTCTTAATTCCATATACAGCTTCTTTATACAATGGCTTGTCCCGTTTATTTGGGATGGCCTTCAACATTGATTATACAATTTGTGTTATCGTCATGGCTGTTTTAACTGCCGTCTATGTTACTGCAGGTGGTTATATGGCTACCGCAATCAACGACTTTATTCAGGGTATCATCATGTTGTTTGGTATCACAGCTGTTATCTTCGCCGTCTTAAAGAGTCAAGGTGGTTTTATGGCTGCCTATGCTGGCTTATCAGCAGTCGCTGATGAAACAGTATCAACAATGCCAGGTGCCTTTACTTCCTTCTTTGGCCCTGACCCTTTGAATCTGCTTGGAGTCGTCATTCTGACATCTCTTGGTACCTGGGGTCTACCACAGATGGTACAAAAGTTCTACGCCATTAAAAGTGAAAAATTCATCGCCACTGGCACAATCGTTTCAACAGCTTTTGCTTTCATTGTAGCTGGTGGATGTTACTTCTTAGGTGGCTTTGGTCGTTTATTCTCTGACAAAATTGATATTGCTGCAAATGGTTTTGACTCAGTCATTCCTACAATGTTATCGGGATTACCTGATATTTTGATCGCAATTGTTGTTATTCTTGTCTTATCTGCATCAATGTCTACACTATCTTCACTGGTCTTAACATCAAGTTCGACATTGACACTTGATTTAATGAAAGATAATCTCATTAAAGATATGGATGAAAAGAAACAGCTCTTGATCATGCGTGTATTAATCGTTGTCTTCGTTCTGATTTCTGTTATCATCGCAATCATTCAATACAAATCAAATGTGACTTTCATCGCTCAGCTGATGGGTATTTCCTGGGGCGCACTTGCTGGTGCTTTCTTAGCTCCATTCCTTTATGGTTTATACTGGAAAGGTACATCAAAAATCAGCTGCTGGTGCAGTTTCATCTTTGCAACAGTCTTCATGTTAGCTAACATGCTAGTTAAGCCTGTGTTCCCAGTCTTACTTCAATCACCAATTAATGCTGGTGCTTTCTGTATGATTGCTGGCCTCATCATCGTCCCTGTGATTTCAATGTTCACACCTAAACCTGACAAGAAAGTTGTCGATGATGCATTTGCATGCTATGATGAAAAGGTACTTGTTAAACAGAAGAATGCTTTAACAGATGATTAAATCTAAGTGAGGTCTCTATGAAAGAACTGATAATCATTGATGCGCATACGCACACATTTCCTGATAAAATTGCTGAACGTGCAGTTGATCAGCTAAGCCATACATCACATACCATCCCTTTTTCTGATGGTAGAGAAAAAGGTCTTATAGCTTCAATGAAGCGTGATGGTATTGATCGCTCGATCATTTTGCCAGTAGCAACAAATCCTCATCAGGTTGAAAAAATCAATGATGCATCAGTTCTTTTAAATTGCCATTATCGAGGGCAATTGATGTCACTTGGCTGTATGCATCCTGATTTTAAAGATTACAAAGGAGAACTTGCCCGTATTAAAGAGATGGGCTTGAAAGGTATTAAAATCCATCCTGTTTATCAGGATGCTGATTTAGATGGTGATCGCTTCCTGCCAATCCTAAAGGAAGCTGCCCGTTTAAATCTTATCGTTGTGACTCATGGTGGACTTGATATTGGTTTTCCGGGAGTGGTAAGATGTTCACCACAGATGGCTCGCCACGTTATTGATGAAATAGGATCGTTCCCATTTGTAGTTGCCCATATGGGTGGCTGGCGCAACTGGGATGAGGCTGCTTCCTTGCTTAAAGGAACCGGTGTTTATATTGATACTGCTTTTTCTCATGAACAGTTCTATCCTCTTGATGATGGCTACTGGAAAGAGGATGAAACAAAAATGTTGAGTGACCAGGAAATGGTCACACTCATTCATCAGTTTGGTGCTGATCATGTTTTATTTGGTTCCGACAGTCCCTGGAGCTCACAGAAAAAATCTCGTGAAGGAATTGAGCGTCTGGACTTGACATTTGACGAAAAGCGATTAATACTTGGAGAGAATGCGAAAGAATTATTTGAGTGGTAATAAAAAATTTGAATTTACTCTGAAATTCAGATATAATAGTACACATTAATTGAGGGGGAAAAAATAAATGGAAAGATATTTTCAGCCAGAAATCGAAACTATGTCTCGCGACAAGATGATCGATCTTCAAAATGAAAAACTCGTAAAACAGATTAATCATGTATGGAACAATGTCCCATACTACCGCAAAAAGATGGAAGAAGCTGGGGTCACTCCTGATGACATCAAAACGATCGATGATATTCACAAATTACCATTCCTGACTAAGGATGACTTAAGAAAAGCTTATCCTTATGGTATGTTAGGTACAGACATGAAAAACTGTGTTCGTATCCATTCAACAAGTGGTACAACTGGCAAACGTGTTGTTGCCTTCTATACTCAGGGCGACATTGATTTATGGGAAGATTGTTGTGCAAGAGCTTTAGTTGCTGCTGGTGCAACAAAAGATGATGTCGTACAAGTATCTTATGGTTTTGGTTTATTTACTGGTGGTGCTGGTCTTAATGGCGGTTCACATAAACTAGGCAGTCTGACTGTTCCAACAAGCTCAGGTTTCACTGACAGACAGATTATGTTCATTCAGGACTTACAGGCAACTGTTCTTTGTTGTACACCAAGTTATGCTACATATTTAGCTGAAAAGATGCAGGAAATGGGCTTAACTCCAGAAGATATCCCATTAAAAGCAGGTATCTTTGGTGCCGAAGCGTGGTCTGAAGAAATGCGTCATGACATCGAAAAATCAATGGGTATCAAAGCTTATGATATCTACGGTTTAACTGAATTATCAGGTCCTGGTGTTGCTTTCGAGTGTTCTGAACAACAAGGTATGCATATCAATGAAGACCATTTCTTAGCAGAAATTATTGATCCAAATACATTGGAAGTCTTACCAGATGATACAGAAGGTGAATTAGTATTCACAGCTTTAGATAAAGAAGCGTTCCCAATGATTCGTTATCGTACAAGAGATATCTGTACTCTGACTCGTAAAAAATGTTCATGTGGTCGTACACACGTACGTATGGCTAAGCCTAAAGGCAGAAGCGATGATATGTTAATTATCCGTGGTGTTAACGTCTTCCCAAGACAGATCGAAACTGTTTTATTAAACGAAGGCTATGCCGCTAACTATCAAATCATCGTTGACCGTGTTAAACATTCAGATACATTAGAAGTTCGTGTTGAAATGACACCAGATATGTTCACTGATAATGTTGGTGAAATCGAAGACATGCAGAAGAATCTGATGAATGCCATCCATGCAATGCTTGGTATTAAGGCTAAAGTTACTCTTGTTGCACCTAAGTCAATCGCAAGAAGCGAAGGTAAAGCCGTTCGCGTTATTGATAAACGAAAAATCTAATAGGAGGAAATAACGATGAGTGTCAAACAGATTTCTGTTTTCTTAGAAAACAGACCTGGTACTTTACAATCAATGACAGCTGTTTTAGCCGCTAAAGGCATCGATATGCGTGCTTTATCTCTGGCTGAAACAAAAGACTTCGGTATCGCACGTTTGATCGTTGATGACGTCATGGAAGCCATGACAGTCTTAAGTGATGATGATTTCATTGCTAAAACAACAAGTGTCTTATGTGTAGAAGTACCTGATGTACCTGGTGGTCTTGACAAGCTCTTACAGGTATTTGCCAAGGAAAATGTCAACCTTGAATATATGTATGCTTTCCTGGGCGCAAAAAATATCGACAAAGCTTACATGATCATTCGTACAAGCGATACAAGAGCAGCTGAACAAAAATTAAAGAAAACAGGTCTCAAACTCTTATCACAACATGATATCGCTAATATCTAGGCATTAAAAAAATCACGCTTGACGCGTGATTTTTTTGTTAGGCATTTTTACCAAGCGCAAATGCTTTCTTGTTCATTTCGATGAATCGTTCTGGGACAATTGCTTCAAGAGAAGCCATCCATTCTTCTTCAGTGAAATCGAAATAGTGAGACAAACGGCCTAATAAGACAACGTTGACTGCTTTTGTTGAACCAGCCTCTTCAGCTAAAGATAAGCAATCAAGAGCATCGATTTTAGCGCCTGTTGCCTTCATCTGATCAATAATGCCTTCTGGATAAACGGCAGCTCCAGTGATGACTGGCATAGGATCAATTTGCTGAGTGTTAGTAACGATAACACCACCTTCTTTAAGATAAGGCAGCATTCTGGCAGCTTCTAAAGCTTCAAATGAAACGATACAATCAGCTTCCCCTAAATCGATGACTGGAGAATAGACATGGTCACCATAGCGAACATAAGTGACTACACTACCACCACGCTGGCTCATACCATGTACTTCTGAGACTTTGACATCATAGCCCTGAGTCAATAATAAATGACCTAATAATTTACTGGCAAGAAGTGATCCCTGACCACCAACACCAACGATCATAATATTCTTTGTTTCCATGATTACGCCTCCTTCTTTGTAGATTCAAATGCATCAAAGTGGCACATCTGAGAACATACACCACAACCTACGCATAATGTAGGATCGATGGTAGCTTTATTGTTTTTCATTGAGATAGCTGGGCAGCCAATACGCATACATGAACGGCAGCTGCGACATTTATCAGGATTAACACGTAATGGTGCTTCATGTTTAACATATTTCAATAAAGCACAAGGACGTCTTGAAATGATGACTGATGGTTCATTCACTGCAAGTTCTTCTTTTAACACCTGATCACATTCAGCAAGATTGTAAGGATCGACGACGCGAACACGTTCAAAGCCCATAGCACGGCATAATGCTTCAAGATTGATCTTACCTGCTGGATCACCTTTGATATTGTAACCAGTTGTTGGATTCTGCTGATGACCTGTCATACCAGTAATAGAGTTATCTAAGATAATAATTGTTGAATTAGACTGGTTGTAAGCAACATTAGCAAGTCCAGTCATACCTGAATGCATGAATGTTGAATCACCGATGACTGCAACAGTCTTATGAGAGCTTTCTTCACCTAAGACCTTATTGAACCCATGAGTTGCACCAATAGAAGCACCCATACATAATGTCAATTCAATAGCTGATAATGGCGCAACAGCACCAAGAGTATAGCAACCGATATCACCAAGAACTGTACATTTATTCTTGTTTAAAGTGTAGAACATACCGCGATGTGGACAGCCTGCACACATAACTGGTGGACGTACAGGAATTGGTGTATCCAATGTATAAGCTGGTACATGAGGTGTTTCACCTAAAGATTTAGCAACCAGATTCTGTGAGAATTCATAAAGAATTGGTAATAAGTCTTTACCTTCAACTTTAATACCTAACTGTTTCACATGATTTTCAATGATTGGATCAAGTTCTTCAACAACAATCAAACGATCAACTTTAGCTGCGAAATCTTTGATCAATTGAACTGGCATAGGGTTAGTCAGGCCAAGTTTTAAGACACTAACACGATCACCAAAAACTTCTTTAACATACTGATAAGAAGTTGAGGCAGTAATGATACCAATTTCAGTACCACCCATTTCTACACGATTAAGTGGTGAAGTTTCTGCATATTCAGTTAATGCCTGCATACGTTCTTCAACAAATGGATGACGTTTGATGGCATTACCTGGCATCATAACATATTTAGCGATATTCTTTTCGTACTGTTTAACTGGTACGGTTCTAGTACCTGGAGTGACAACTGACTGAGAATGTGCTACACGGGTACACATTTTCAACAATACTGGAGTATCAAACTTTTCAGATAATTCATAAGCCAATTTTGTGTATTCTAATGCTTCAGTTGAATCAGAAGGTTCAATCATTGGTACTTTAGCCGCAATCGCATGATGACGGCTATCCTGTTCGTTCTGGGAAGAATGCATACCAGCATCATCAGCAACACCGATAACCAGACCAGCATTAACACCTGTGTAAGACATTGTATAAAGAGGGTCAGCAGCGACATTCAAGCCAACATGTTTCTGACCACAGAAAGCACGCTTACCTGCAAGGCACGCACCAAATGCGGATTCCATTGCAACCTTTTCGTTAGGTGCCCATTCACAATAGATTTCGTCGTATTTTGCAGCTTCTTCAGTAATTTCCGTACTTGGAGTTCCTGGATAGCTGGAAATAAAACATACACCTGCTTCATACAGGCCACGGGCAACAGCTTTATTGCCCAACATTAATTGTTTTGTATTGTCCATATATCAACACACCTTTCTATTGTCCTATAATACTCCAAAACGCCCTCTAAAAACAATAATATGCTCCATTTTTCAAGATAATTTTCTAGTATAACACAAAGTATGTTATGATGGATTAGATATCAGGAGGTTCAACTTATGCGTGAAAAAACAACCAGTGTTCAAATCGTTTTAGCCCAACATTGCAACACAATTAAAAAGCCACGTCTTTTTGGCGGCCAACTTATGGAATGGATCGATGTAACAGGTGCTGTTGCTGCGAGACGTTATACGGGTCATAATGTCACCACAGCATCTATTGATAATCTATCATTTATTAATCCCGCCTTCATCAATGATATCGTTGTCCAGGAAGCTTATGTCACCTGGACTGGACGCACTTCACTAGAGGTACGCGTTGATTCCTTTGTTGAACGAAACGGCGAGCGCCAGGAAATCAATGTTGCGCATTTAGTTTTTGTCGCTTTAGATGAAAACGATCAGCCGACACCTGTGCCACAATTCTTGCCTGAAACAGATGAAGAGAAAACTGAATACAGTGAGGCTCTCATTCGTCGTGCCATCAGACTCAAGAAATTCATGTAGAAAGGTTTACCTACTCATTTTTGTTGCAAAGATTGTCAACATCATTATAATAAATGCGTAAACTAAAAAGAAAAGAGGTCACTATCTTTGAAAACACAAATCGAAAAAACAGATAAACAAGTCACAATTACAGTAGTCTTTGACGGTGATGAATATAAATCAGCCGTTAATACTGTTCTTATTGAACAGGGTCAGGAAATGACTATTGAAGGTTATGAGAAAGGTCAGGCTCCTATCGAAGTTGTTAAACAGGAATTAGGTGCTAACCTTTATTATGGTGCTGGTAACCGTTTATTAGACAGTTACTTCAATGAAATCATTGACAGCGTTGATGAATCTCTTGCTGATGTCAGTGTCAATGTTTCAAAATTCACTGAAGACTTTATCGAAATGGTCATTGTTTGCGATAAAGAACCAGTTGTTGATTTAAAGAAATATAAAGGCTTAAAAGTTAAAGCAGTAGAAGTTACTGAAGCTTCTGAAGAAGATATCGCTGCAAAATTACGCGACTATCAGAACCAGTTTGCTTATTTCATCACTAAAGATATGGATGCCACTGTTGAAATGGGCGATACAGCAACTATTGATTATGCCGGTTATAAGGATGGCGTCGCTTTTGAAGGTGGCACTGCCAAAGGATATGATTTAGCTATTGGCTCACATTCATTTATTCCTGGCTTTGAGGAAGGCGTTGTCGGAATGAAGGTTGAAGAAACAAAAGACATTCCTCTCAAATTCCCTGAACAGTATCATTCAGCAGAACTTGCAGGTGCTGAAGTTGTCTTTACCGTCACTGTACAAGGCATCAAATCTAAACAGCTCCCTGAAATCGATGATGAACTCGCACAGCGTGCTGGCGCTCCAACTCTTGATGTGCTTAAGGAAAATATCAAACAGGATATCTTAACACAAAGACAAGCTGCCGCTAATGAAACATTAAGAGAAGCTTTATTAAATCAGCTTATGGAAGAAAATGATGTAGATATTCCTGAAGTGATGATTCAGAATCAAGTCCGCAATATGGTCCAGCAGTATCGTATGCAATTACAACAGCAAGGCATTACTCTGGAACAGATTTTACAGTTCAATGGTACAACTTATGATGATTTCGTTGCATCAGCTAGAACGCCTGCCATTAAGAATTTAAAGAGCGGTTTAATTTTACGTGCAATCGTCAAAGCAGAGAACATCACTGTTGCTGATAATGAAGTGGATGAACAATTCATCCAGATGGCTTCTGGTTACTCAATGACTTTAGATCAGTTCAAACAGGCTGTTGGCCCTAACTATGAACAAATGGCTGACGGTGTGAGACAGGAAATCGCCTACAATAAAGCCGTTGATCTTATCAAGGAAAACGCAATTATCGAATAGTCAAACTAAAACGTCTGCCCCCACGACAGACGTTTTTTTAATTGCCTTAATAGCCAAATATATGAGCTGCTTCTTTCATATTATCACGAATTTTAACTTTAAATGGACAACGAGTTTCACAAACACCACATCCAATACACTCTGATGCATGATGTTTTAATACTTTGTAGTGTTCACGCACTGTTTCTGGAACTTTGCCTTGTGCTTTAGCAAGATTAAGGAACTTTGTCACTGAAGCCACATCAATATGTTTCACACAAGGAGCACAATGACTACAATACATACAATGTCCTTCCCAACTGATATGTGGAAAAGATGCAAAGGCAGTTGCATAATCACGTTCTTCATCACTTACTGATTCATAAGCCACAGCATCTTCTAACTGCTTAACAGAATGTGAGCCACATAGAACAGTGGCAATACCAGGTCTAGTCAAGCAGTAATGAATACATTGATTAACTGTCAAAGCAACACCAGCAGGTGATAATGATGCATCTAATAAATCACCACCTCCAAAGGCTTTCATAACAGTAATACCTACCCCTTTTTCTTCACAAAGCTCATATAAACTTTGACGCTGTGGATCCATATTCAACAAGTCTTTTTCATAGGCTTCATCAGCCCACAGCTGTTCGACATCTTCATTAGCTGGCTGCATGTCATAACATGGATTGACAGAAAACATTAAAACTTCAATATCACCATTTTCAACAGCTCTAAGAGCGACTTCGGGATTATGAGAACTTAATCCGATTGCTTTGATACGACCCTGAGATTTGAGTTCTCTGGCATAATCAAGAATACCATTATCAATGATTGTCTGATAGTCACTTAAAGCATCACAATAATGAATCATACCGACATCAAGATAATCAATATCAAGTAGTGACATCATTTCTTCAAATCCAGCTTTGACTTCTTTTAAATTACGTGTACGTAAATAGTCATCATTTTTCCAAATCGAACATATATGTGACTGAATAATAAATTTGTCACGACGTCCCTTTAATGCCTTTCCGACTGCACGTCTGACATCAGGGTCAGAAGCATACAAATCAAAATAATTGATGCCATGAGCTTCAGCGAAATCAAAAAGCTTTTGCGTCATCTTTGTATCTTCTTCAAAAAATCCTTCACATCCCATACCGATTTCTGACACCATCATACCTGTACGACCCAATTCACGATATTTCATCATTTTGCCCTCCAATATTTCTTAGCATTTGATAAACAAGCCAACTCACAAGAATTATAGCACACAAATATACTACTATTTCTATAATTGTTCCAAAATGAATTTGTATCGTTTGAAAGAATGGCCGGTTGATGACCATATAAGGGGAAATGTAAAACATATTCGGTTGCTCTAATGTCGGCCATAAATCATGCCCCATGATATTAATCACTTCAGCAATCGCTGCGCATACTCCAAACAATATTACCGCAGGTAAAAATGGAGCACGCTGTTGTCTGCACATCAAAATAACGGCAATAACTGAGAGAATGATCATCAATCCATGATAGATGAAACCATGTAATGTCAACAAAATTTGTGGACGCAGCATGTCTTCTGGATATACAAGAGCACCTATTGCCCCTACCAAAGAAAAAGTTGAAAGAAAGATGACAAATGTATTTTTTGTTGCTTCATCTACAAAAATCATCAAAAAGCCAAGATACATCGCAATGGAACAAAGCTGCCATGGAAAATACCACAAGGACAATTGTCCCTGGGTAATATAAGTTAAACAAAACCACTGTTTCCCTATTTCCATCAACAACATTAATGCACCAGTGATATGCATCATTGCCACCAATTGATTATTAGATTTTGATCGACACCAATGATAACCTGAATAACCCACAAAAGTAATCAAGACAAGCATTGTGATGTGAATCGTGCCATAAAGTTGTGGTGTATGTGTCCAGTGGATATCCACATTAAACATCTCTCTTTCTTCTCAACTCTTAAATAAAACTTCGCTTTTTATGCGAATTTTTACCACTTTATTTTTGATAGGATAATCACGAGGTGATGAATATGTTTGACGCATTAATTAAATTTCTTTTTGAAACTGAAGACTATGAAGTCGAAAAAACTGATTTAGATGAAACCAGTTCTATCAATCATCTAAATAATAATACATCAATGTACGCTGTTGATCAGTTTACAATCAGCCAATATGAAGACATTAAATATCCTGCCCAATCATTAAAAAACCGCCATATCGTAATACTAAAATACGAGTTACAGACAAATCAGAGAGCAGAGGATTTTATGAGTGGACTTAGTTATACATTAGAAGCCAAAGACGTCCCTTTGACTAAGACCATCCATCTCTATTTACCACGTGAGGTCAGCTATAAAAGATTCATGTCATAAAGAATCTCATTCACAATAAAGATGTCATAAATGCGATGGGCGATACAGTAAAGTATAACAAGATCAAAAGTGTTATTGATTGAGAGTGAGTAATAAGCACTTTTCAACAATAATTCAAATTCATCTATATCCAATTCTAAAGCCAACCCTAAAGCAATGACAACCGGGCGTGAAGGATGGTAATCAGGATCAAGGATCTTTGAAAAGTGTTTGTCTGTGATATGAGCTTTCTTATACAGAAAAGGATTCTTTTGATTAGGAAAATTACGATGAAAATAGTAAAGCATCAGTTCACTAAAACACAATCTTTCAAGTTGTTCCTGAGATGTCAAATCACGGCCATTACGCAGTCGTTGTTCTGCTTCACGAACATCTGCAATGATCTTTTCAGTATCCATCATTTATCCTCCTTCTATTCACCATTATAGTACCTAAGAACTTAAGGTTCCGCATTATTTTTTGAATAAAATTATATAGGACGCAAAAGCATCAGACCGATACGGCCCGATGCTTTTGACATTCAGTATATAAAAGAGTAATACGAGCACCCATCTCATGGATGTTCATAGGCTCCCATTGATGATCTTTTAAAAAGGCTAGATAGTCCTCACTTGTCCATTCATGCGCAAAGGAAATGCCAGCAATTTTCAATACCTTTGACCATAAACGACTAATCAATCTCGTTTCATGCTCAACAAAATTTGGTGCAATCAATAAACCACCTGGTTTAAGAACACGCTCAATTTCCATCAACACGATTTCTGAATTAGGAATAATATGCAATGCATTGGCGATGATGACCACATCAAATTGATGATCATCATAAGGCAAATGGGTCGCTTCAGCGATTTCAAAAGATAGTTGATATGGATAATCACCTTTAAGTGCCTGTTTAATCATACCAGCAGAATAATCTGTGGCAATCATTGAATGCGTGACATCAGCGACATTTTTGGCAATCATTCCCGGTCCTGTTGCCAGTTCCAGGACATCTTTATTAGCAACGGCTTTTCTAATCTGCTCATACATAAATTCATATATTTTATGATCAGCACGCATCGCTCGTTCATAAACAGGTGCATAAAAATCCCAAATCGTCTTTGTCATTATTTCTTACCAATCAACAACATCGAACCTGTGAGTTCAAGTGTAAAAGCTTCAGCTTTATCCATAAAAAGACCTTCTGTGGTTGGAATCAATTCTACTTTTTCATAACCTTCTGCAATAAGTTCATCAACAAACTTTTGCATATCCCCATATCTGACTGGAGTCATGATATCATGAATCGCGAAAACACCACCTTTCTTAAGAACACGCAACGTTTCCTTAAGAAGAGCCTGTTTATTGCTGCCAGCAATATTGTGATAAACATAATTGCTTGTCACCAAATCAAATGTTTCATCCTTAAAATCAAGATGACGGGCATCACCCTGTTTGAAAGTGATTTGATCCACACCTTCAGCAACCGCATTGCGTTCACATAATTCCTTTGAAAATGAAGCATACTCTTTACCCCAGTAATCAATACCTGTCATAGCGATTTCAGGGAATTTTTTCGCAACTGCAATTGTCAAGGCACCACTGCCACAGCCAACATCAAGACCTGCTGAACCTGCTTCCATTTCAATCTGCGCAACAATGCCTTCAATGATGTCTTTTGATAAATGACGCTTGCCATCATATGAGAATTGATGATAGGCATAGTGACACCATAAAGTCATTGCCCCTGTGCCAATTAATAAGAGTCCCATCAATGAACAAATACCAAGCTGAAGAGGTTTTGGTGCATACTTTGTGAGTTTATAAGCAGCCACATTGCCAACTGTAAGTCCAAGGGTAGCTGCGTCAAAAGCTCTAACCATACCTTTTGGCACCCAGTTTTTATAGTTCGGGTGGCGTAAGTCTTTCATCTTGAAGTGATCTGTTTCATATAATAAATCATAAATTGTGAAACCCGCTGTTTGACGTTTGCCATAAAGACTCATACCTAAATGACAATAACGGTCACACTTACCTTTAGCATCTGTATCAAGAATCAAAACAGCATTTTGTTCCTCTGCCTTTTTAATTGCGAATGCCATCATTTGACGCATGTATCCTTGTTTTTGATACTCTTTCCCCACAATCAACATTTCCACTTTAAGAAATGGCACCTTATCCATTTTCATTTGTGCTTCTAAGGAAGTACCACCACTTGTTGCCGCTTTTAAAAAAGCCATTAGCGGCTGAATGCCACCGAGGGCATCTTTATAGTCTTTAAACATATTGATGATTGTTTTCACATCAGGGCTTTTTTCATAAGTACCAGAAAACATGATATATCCTTCATGTTGTTCACTGGTTGTATAAAGAGTACCACAAGCAAGCCCAATTTTTATAAATGCCTGCATATATTTATTCATCGCGTCACGTGTAGGGGCCAATGCTTTTAAGCCACCCTCTCCTTCACCATATGGGTAGTCATAAAAAGATTCACCAATTAAGGCACCAGCAGCACTTAATTCGTCCTTTGTGAGTGATGTAACTTTAATCATTAGATGTATCTCCTTTTCTTATCATTTGTACTATTCGCTTTGCCATATCATCTGCTCTTAAAAGGGCCATCCCACCATGACCTAGCTCTACGTTGATGACGAAACGCGTCTTTGGCAAATGTTTCTTCATATAGTTAATATCCCATTCTCGCGCTTTTGTTTCCTGGTCGCTATACCAATAAGCAATATCCCTACAGCTAGTTTCAATTGTCTCTGGCATAGAATAATTATTGCAAGAATCAAAAGTACGCCATATCGTCCTATAACTGATTATCTTCATCATATCAGCCATATATTGTAAGTCTTCATCAGTGTATTCATCCATCGCTAATGCTTTTTCCAGTAGTTTCAAACCGCCTAATTTACCCATGGCAATCATCAGAAAGTCCCTGCAAGCAATCAACCTTGTCAACAAATACGGAAGTTGATAAGGTGTAATACCACCATCAATAATGGCATGTTCACTATTGATACGATTGTTCGCCAACAGTTTTAGCACGATGGCACCTCCTAATGAACAACCATATAGACAAGCCACAGTACTGATGTCATGCATCAACAGATAATTCTCGATGCTTAAGGTAATGACTTCAACACTAGTAAAATCATCTTGAGTCTCATCATCATAACCAGGCAAAGCCGGAATAATCAGATGAAAATCTTTTTCTAGTAACGGTATCACGTATTCATAGTAATCCCATTTGACAAGTGAAGGATGAATCAAAACGATCACTTCCTCATTGTCAACGCCGAATTCATGAACTGTCATAAGTCCTCCTTGAGTTAGTCTATACTAACACCTTTATTGTAACGCACCCCATATCTGACTTCAATAAAAAGAAGACGAAACCCATCATGAGTCTCGTCTGTCTCCTAAAGAAAATGAGAGATTAGGTCTTTACAGCTTCAAGAATACTTTGTCCATTTGACAATCGCCTGTTGAGATCGTTTTTAACACATTCGTAACGATAAAATTTCTTTAACGCATTTTTTTCATTGCCATAAACCTTCCAACAACCTACACATTTATAAGTTAATGATTGAGTCATAAAATAGTGAATATCAAAAAGTGGATAACCTAGAAAGACACCAATTTCATGTGGAAATGACACCTTCTGGAGACGGTTTCTTAGTGTCATCAAGGCTTCATCAGTAGAATTTAGTTCATAATGAAACGATGCTAAAAACGAAGCAACCGCATCATCTGTCAATAAGCGTTCTAGCTTATCCTGATGATAAACATAAATCAGCAGATGGTTATGACATTCTTTAAGTGTACAGATCTTTAATCCCAGAGTTCCCAAAAGTCCATTGAAGAAGGAAAGGCATTCATCGTAATTGGGAAACTCTTCTTTTCGAATACAGAACAAGCTTCCCACTTTCATGCGCATCAACGTTGGTGAGGAATAAGTCACCAGTTTGTTCTGAAAGAGTTCAGCATTGTATGGCATAATTATTTGATGACATCAGCGATGGCAGTAATGTCTTCATCAGTACCATCATTTTCGACTTTGTATAAAACAGGTACGTTATAAGCTTCAGCAATATTATCGCCAGCCTGGCAATAAGCTTCACCGTAACTTGTATCACCTGAAACAACAACACCTTTCAATAAATCGCCATTAACAGCTAAGAAGTCTTCAACTTCCATAGGTGTGTCACCAAATCCATCAGTATAAGTAAAGATGATGAATTCTTCATCAATTGTTTCAGCACCTGATTCGATTCTTAGTGCTTCATCAGTCAAACCAAGTCTGTCAATAATACTTTCTACGTTCCCCGTTCTTGAGGCAAATGCATATTTCATAATAAGTCTCCTTTCGGTTAGTTTCATCTAACTCACAAACAATATATCATCTTCGCGCAGTGAAATCAACAAAAAAGTTAGTCTTTACTAACTATGAACAAAAAAAAAGAAACATGTGCCATGGGGCAACACGTTTCCTGAATCGGCTAATCAATGAATGGGGTGACAAAGAAAAAGGGGCTGTAACGAATAAACTATAAAATTAGTTTGTGGAGCGTGCAGCTCCTTCTTCTTTTGCCATATGGCATATGGATATGATTTGTTTACTATGAATCAACATGTGAATAACCTGTA
>JAGBPZ010000043.1 GCA_017633115.1 Erysipelotrichaceae bacterium
GCAGAAATCCAGTTGCGTTCGATTGCGATGGATACCTGGGCTGCCCTGGAACATCAGCTTAAATACAAGAAGACCATTACCAATACCCATCTGATTGAAAAAGAATTGAAACGCTGTGCCGATGAACTGGCATCATGCGATATTTCTTTACAGACGATCCGTCATCTCATTAACGAAGAGAAACCATTATGAAATTATTACTAGCTGAAGATGAAGTTGGCATGTCACGTGCTGTCACTGCTATTTTGACCCATAATGGCTATGAAGTTGATGTGGTCTTTGATGGTCAGGAAGCCCTTGATAAAGCGTATACGTATGCTTATGACTGCATGATTATTGATATCATGATGCCTAAACTTGATGGTTTGACAGTCTTAAAGCGTCTTCGCAGCAACGGTAATGTCACCCCAATCTTAATGTTGACAGCTAAAGCGGAAATCGAAGACCGTATTGAAGGGCTTGATGCTGGTGCTGATGATTATCTGACCAAGCCATTTGCGATGGGTGAGCTTTTAGCGCGTGTGCGCTCTTTGACTCGCCGTGCCAACAACCGCTATACACCAACACGTCTGACCTTCGGCAATGTGTCATTGAATCTTGATGATTATGAACTGTCTTCTCATGCGACTGTCCGTCTCGCCCGTAAAGAAGCGAAAATGATGCAGCTGTTCCTGTTGAATCCAGAAAAACTGTTGTCAGGTAATGATTTTCTTTCTTATGTCTGGGCTGATGAAGATGACATCAATCAGGATGTCGTCTGGATCTATATATCTTATTTGCGTGATAAACTTGATGCCATTGATGCCGATGTCGTCATCGATGATATGAAACGTGAGTTCTTCATGCTGCGAAGGAGTCGCAAATGATCAAGAAGATGCGTCGCAAGTTTCTGTTCACAGCGACTTTAGCCATTATGATCGTCACCATGATTATTGTGGGTACAATCAATGGCTTCAACTATTATCGTCTGCAACAGGAAGTCTATGAAATCTTAAATTATATCAGCGATAGTGAAGGTACAATCGATTACAGCGATAATACGTATTTTAGTCGAGAATCACTTTATGAACTGCGCTATTTTACAGTGACCATCACCAATGATGCCGCCCAGGTCATGGGCTCGCAGAATATTACGACCGTTGATCGTGATAAGGCGTTGACGATTGCTTATCGCTGCTTTCATGAACATGCCAATCGTGGCATCCTCGATGATAATGAACGTACTTATGGTTATGTCATCAATAATCTCAAAGATGGTAAAAGAATTATCATTCTTGACTGTACGACCCGCTTTGCGATTCTTGGACGTACTCTAAGAATGTCACTCGTCATTGGAATCATATGTATTATTCTCTTCTGTCTGTTGATGTTCTTATTGTCACCACTGGCAATCAAGCCTTATATCGACAATATTGAAAATCAGAAAATGTTTATTACCAATGCGGGACATGAACTTAAAACACCACTGGCTGTCATTTCTGCCAATACTGAAGTCATGGAAATGTTGAATGGGGAAAGTGAGTGGACCCGCAGCAATATGACCCAGGTGAAAAAGATGAGTGGCCTCATCAATGAACTGATCATGTTGTCACGTATGAGTGAAACCGTGGATATCATCTTAAGTGATATTGATTATACGGCGGTTTTAAAAGAATGTATCAACACCTTCATGCCAATCGTTGCTTCAACTGATAAACAGCTTGTGACGCAGATTGAAGATGATGTGCATGTCAATGCAGAAATTAAGAATCTTCAGGCATTGATTGATATCCTGCTTGATAATGCGATCAAGTATTGTGATGATGGTGGTACTATTGGTGTGTCCTTGAATAAAAGAGGCCGACAAAGCGTTCTGACCATTTATAACGATTATGAAGAAGGTGCCAATATTGATTATCATCGCTTCTTTGACCGCTTCTATCGTCAGGATACATCCCACAATTCAAAGAAGCAGGGATTTGGTATTGGTTTATCGATGGCTGCCAGTGTGGTCGAGTTATTTAAAGGCAAGATCCGTGTCGATTATAAAAATGGGGTGATTACCTTTACGGTGACCATTTAAGGAAATGAGGGGAAAGCAATGATTGAGTATATCGATTTGATCATACATATACAGGATCAGCTTGAGTGCAATATCTATATTGAAGTCACTCATGGACAGATGTGGCGACGTATTACTGTCAATGGTGAACTGCTTTGTGATGATCCCGCTGTATTGACGAAACAGCGTCAGGCACTGTTATCACAAGTCGAAGACTTGGAAGTCCATAAATGGCAGCGTGAATATGGTGAACCGTCGGATGGTATGGTGATTTATTGGCACCTTGACTATAAACGTCAGGGCAAGCGTTGTCGTCATATCACCGGTTATGATGATTTTCCACTTGACTGGGACGATTTCATGTCATTGATCGACCGCCTTGCGCCAGAAGCACAGCTGATTGCCGATGCCCAGCTTGATGCCTTTGAATTCGATTATATATTTACCGTCAATAAAGGTACTAAAAATGCCTGGGTCTACAGTGAGACCCTTGCCGCTGATCGTGCCACCAAAACATTGACCTATACCCGTCGTGTCTTTGATGCCTGTGTCATTAAACATGAATGCTTTGCGAAGCAGATCATCAGTCATGTCCTTGATATGGTATCGGATCTGATTAATGATTGTGACTTTATGGAACCAACAGAGGAATGTAATCCTTCAATGAGAATCCATCTTCGTTATCACGACAACGACACCTTTGATACTCTTGTCCCTTATAACCGTCATGGCGTGACGGATGAATGGAATTATGTCATTGAAGGTGTAGGGCGTTTCCTTGATGCCTATGGCTTGTTTGGTGATATTTTCAATCCTGATTATTATCGCCATGGTGTCAAGGAGGACGAATTTATTTATTGTTCTGTTGCTTTCGATGATAGTCGTCACACTTATTATTACATGACGACCGATGATACCTTAATGGTAGGTGACCAGGTCATTGTTCCAACGGGTGAGGATAACGAGGAAAAAGTAGCCCGTATTGAACACATTGGTTATTATTATGCCGAAGATGTACCTTATCCATTAGAAAAAACGAAATCTATTATTGAACGTTATAACGAAAACGATTATGATTATGATCGTTATTTGAAAACTGTCAGTTAAAGGGTAATATTTCTACCAAAAAGATTTGATTTGTGTTAATATGCAGATGAGGAGATGAGAATCAATGGATGCAATGTTTGCCGTATTGTGCGTAGTAGGCGGTCTTATTTTGATTTATCTGGGCTTCCAGTTCCTGGATCTCATTAAATATGTCAATGAATTCCGCACCCAGATTCCGGGTATGCGCCAGTCAGTACAGGATGTCAACAGTCAAATCGATGATTTTCGTCTTATGCTCGCAGCACATGATGATAAAATCGATGTTGCCAATGAGTTTTCAGCCAACTTTAACTCACTTTATGAAAAAGGGAACCGCAAATAATGCGGTTTTTTCATTATTTGGAAGCAATTGATTAAGTGAAGAGAATGAAAAACATTGACAATTTTTTATCATTGCTTTAGAGTATTAAATATATTTAAAAACTCTTTGACGAAGAAAGTAATCATATCGCAAGTGATAGCGACTTGATGATGGTGGAAGATCAAGACAACGCAATATGACGAAACGCACTTCTGAGGGATCTATCTGAAATCATAGGATAGATGGTGTTCCGCCTTAAGGAATTGAGGGGGTTTCGGCAGAAACCAAGAAGAGTGGTACCGCGTTTATGACGTCTCTTGCAGTGGCATGAGACTTTTTTTGTTTGAAGGGGTTAAATCAGGAGGAAACAATATGAAAAAATTATTGAAAGCTTTATTAGCGTTTGCTTTAATCGCTTGTATGACTGCATGTTCATCAGGTGGCAGCAGTGATGCATCTTCAGCAAAGAAGACTGTTGAAATCACAGTTGGTATCTCTCCAGACTATCCACCATATGAATCATTAGATACAAATAATGAAATCGTTGGTTTCGATGCTGATATGGTTGCTTTATTCCCAAGCTATTTGAATACTGATGATACTGAATATGTCTTCACTTGGAAACAGATGGCATTTGAAAACATCGTCACTCAGATTCAGGGTGACCAGGTTGAATTAGGTATCGCTGGTTTCACTTATGATGCTGAACGTAAAGTTGCATGGTCTCAGCCATATGCAGGTACATCTCAGGTAGCCGTTGTTGCTGCAGATTCTGATATCAAAACATTAAAAGACTTAGAAGGCAAAACATTAGCTGCTCAGACTTCTACAACTGGTGAAACAGCTGCAAAAGAAGTTAAGAACGCTAAAGTCGTTTCAGTTACAAATGTTCAGGAAATTTTCACTGCTTTAACTGCTAAACAGTATGACGCTGTTATCGTTGACAGATCAGTTGCTCTTAACTATGCTAAAGCTCAGGGCTTCAAAATCTTAGAAGAACCATTAATGGATGAAAAGAATTACATCGTCGCTAAAGAAGGCAACGACGAAATGATCGCATTAGTCAACAAAGCTATCGCTGCTTTCATCGCTTCAGATGATTATAAGAAACTTTGCGAAAAATACGAAATCGCACCAGTTGAAACTGAATAAAAACGACTATCCACACAAACACATTATTCACTTATAAAACTAAGTAACAGGGGGAATATCTATGTTTTCAGCATTTGATCAAATATTCACTGTTGCCAATATGCAATATCTCTTAAGAGGGGCACTGATCTCACTGGGAATCGCCGCTGTTTCTCTTTTGATTGGTTTGATTTTTGGTATTATTGGGGCATCATGTAAGATTTCAAAACATGCATTCCTGCGCGCTATTGGTAACTTCTATGTTGAAGTGATTCGTGGTACGCCTATGCTGCTGCAGATCATGATCATCTTTAATGTCATTCCGATCATTGTCACAAGCTTTACCGGACAAGCTTTCAGAATGAATTATTATGTCATCGGTATCGTTGCCATGAGTATCAACTCTGGCGCTTATACAACAGAATTGATTCGTTCTGGTATCAACGGTGTTGACAAAGGCCAATGGGAAGCCTGCGAAACACTGGGTCTGACACACTGGCAGACAATGCGTCTGGTCGTATTGCCACAGGCATTCAAACGTATCGTGCCACCAGTTGTCAGCGAATTCATCACGTTAATTAAAGATTCATCATTGATTTCAACAATCGGTGCTATTGAATTGATGAACTCAGCGAAAGTTTTAGGGGCTACATATTATGAATATATGTCTCCTTATTGTCTGGCAGCTGTGTTCTATCTGGCAATGACATTGACGATTTCAATGTTCGCTAAGAAATTAGAAGGGAAGCTGGCTGAAAGTGATTAGTAATGATTCAATGATTAAAGTCGAACATATCACCAAAAGATTCGGCAAAAAAGTAGCAGTTGATGATGTTTCATTAAATCTTAATCGTGGTGAAATTGTCTGTCTGATTGGTCCTTCAGGAAGTGGTAAATCAACCGTTTTAAGATGTATTGACCATCTTGAAAAGCCTGAAGAAGGTCAGGTCTATATTGAAGGTCAGCTGCTTGATCAGAAAGACAAAAATTATTCAATGCTGAGACGTAAGATGGGATTCGTTTTCCAGCATTTCAATTTATTTCCAAACATGACAGTCATGGGCAACCTGACTGTAGCACAGATTCAGGTGCTTCATCGTGATGAAGCTGAAGCACGTGAAATCGCACTTAAATATTTACGCATTGTTGATTTAGAAGAAAAACAGGATGAATTTCCAAACAAATTATCCGGTGGTCAGAAACAGCGTGTCGCGATTGCGAGAAGCTTATGTATGAATCCAGAAATCATGTTGTTTGATGAACCAACAAGTGCGCTTGACCCAGAAATGGTTATTGAAGTTTTAGAAGTTATGCGAAATCTTGCCCGTGAAGGGATGACGATGATGGTCGTCACTCACGAAATGGGCTTCGCGAAAACCGTCGCCAACCGTGTTATTTTCTTAGAAGACGGCAAAATCATTGAAGAAAATGATGCCCGCAGTTTCTTTGAAAATCCGCAGACCGACCGTGCGAAACTATTCTTATCTAAGGTGATGTATTAATGAAATTGAAGTGTTTCCTTGTTGAACAATGGATGACCGATCATGAAAATGATTGTCGCTACAATTTAACGGATACATGCGTCGAACCATTATCGATCAGTCAGTTAGAACAACTGACTGATTGTTCTCTTATGGATACGATTGCATCGATGCCTCTTGATTACGGCCCAATCGTTGGTTCCGATGATTTAAGACAATCAATCCTGTCACTTTATACAACTGGTGACATCGATAATATTGCGATTACTCAGGGAACCAATAATGCCAATGAACTGGTGATGATGACATTACTTAAGGCTGGTGATCATATCATTTCAATGACACCGACGTATCAGCAGTTTTATGAACTGCCAGCGATGTTAGGCTGCAGCTATGATTTAGTCTCTTTGGATGAAGAGAACGGCTGGAAGGCAGACGTTGAGAGCTTTATCGCTTTGATCAATAATCAGACCAAGATGATCATTCTCAACAGTCCTAATAATCCTACCGGTACATCCTTTGATGATGAATGGCTGAAAACGTTGATTGATGCCTGTCGTGAACGACAGATCTATATTCTGATTGATGAAATCTATCGTGGCTTAGCCGACAAGACGCCATCTAGTATCGCTGATCTATATGAGTATGGTATTGCGACCGCATCATTGTCCAAGCTTTATTCTGTGGCTGGATTACGTATTGGCTGGATCAAAGCTTCACATCAGGTGATAGATAATATCAATCAGATGCGTAACTATACCATCATCTCCACCGGGCTCTTAAGTGATTTCTTGGGCACCCATGTGTTGAAAAATAAAGAACTCATTCTGGCACGTTCACGTGCAATCGTTAATCAAAACAAGGATAATCTCAAAGCCTATCTGACTCATGAAAAACGTTTAAGCTGTGTCATTCCTGAAGATGGTACTGTTGGTTTCCTGCACTATCATTTTGATATGGACTCAACGACATTAGCGGAAACATTACAGAAAGAAACAGGCATCTTCTTTGTACCGGGCAGCTGTTTCGATAAAGAGTATCATTTACGTATCGGCTTCACCCGTGATCCGGAAATGACGCTTGCTGGTTTGAAACGTTTGAGTCAATGGATGGATGAACATCATTATTAAAGCAATCAAGGTTCCTATTAGGAACCTTTTTCAATACGAATTATGAATTGAGAAACATTAGAATCGGATATTACTAAACCGATAAAGTAAATCATGAAAATAAAGATTTCTTCTTCAAATTTTACAAACTATGTTTTATAATAACTCTATCAATGGAGTGAGGCTAAATGATTAATTTACAGAAATTGCCAGAAGATATCATCTTCTTAATTCATACAAAAGCATTTGAATTACAGACGCAGGGTGTACAAAAGGTCAATCCTCAGGATATTAAATCCTATTTATACGCTCATCAGTGGAAGAATAAAGACGAGGCATCATTATGTGATGTTGTTGATGACATTATGTCCATCGACTTTTCCGCATTATATGATTACTTAAGTGCTAAAGTGATTCAGGAAGCAAAATTTAAAAATCTTGAAGACTTTGAGAGCTTGATCGCAAAATAACTGGTTGACAGTTATTTTTTGTTTATGCCAAAATGACTAGGAAAGGAATCGGAATCGATACAGGTGCAGACAATGAAATATATACCATCCTCACAACAGTATACCGAAGCAATCATGCGCCAGTATGGTGTCAATTCACTGATGGCCAAGGTCATTGAGGCAAAGAAACTGAACAAGGCTGATTTTATAAAAATCACAAATCCAAGATTGGTTTATCATGATTTTGATGAATTCAGTGAAGCCGAACTGGTCATCGACCGCATTCAGGAAGCTATTGAAGATCATGAAAAGATCTGTATCTATGGCGACTATGACTGTGATGGCATGTTGGCGACTGCCATTTTAGTTCAGGCTTTTAAAGAATTAGGTGTCGAAGTTGGCTATCATATTCCTAATCGTTTCGAAGATGGTTATGGTCTCAATGTGAGCCGTGTGGAACAGATGGCTGAAAAGGGCTATACCCTGATTATTACTGTAGATAATGGCATCAAAGCTTTTGACGCTGTTAAACGTGCCAATGAACTTGGTGTGGATGTCATTATTACTGACCATCATGGTCTTGATGAAAATGGTGATCTGCCTGATGCCTGCAGTATTATTCATACTGCCGTTTCCATCGATTATCCGTTCAAAGATATTTGTGGTGGTTTTATTGCCTATAAACTCGCCGCTAAACTATTAGGCCATCATGATAAGTATCTCTATGCGTTAGCGGCTGTCACAACCATTTCTGATATGATGCCACTGATCGATGAAAACCGCAGTGTGGTCGTTCATGGTTTACGTTTTATGCGTGAGGGCCAATATCCACAATTGTCATTATTGATGGGTGATAATCAGGATTATAGTGTTTCAACAATTGGCTACAGTATTGCACCGAAAATCAATTCCTTCGGCCGTCTGCCTGAATATGTCAATCCTAATAATGTGGTTCGTTATTTCTTAAAAGATGCTCCGCAACAACTGCTCACGCAATTATCATCAAAAGCAATTGAAATCAATAATACCCGTCAATCAATGACGCGTTCACAATACCAGTTGGCCTTAGAACAACCACATGATGAATTCCTTTATTATGGTGATGAATCACTACATGAAGGTATCATCGGTT
Source organism: Erysipelotrichaceae bacterium (assembly GCA_017633115.1). Taxonomy (GTDB): domain Bacteria; phylum Bacillota_I; class Bacilli_A; order Erysipelotrichales; family Coprobacillaceae; genus RGIG9341. The sequence continues at coordinate 8,752 of JAGBPZ010000043.1, forward strand.
TGATTGCTGGTCGTTATTCTCATGAATTCTATCGCCCAGCTTTTGTCATGCACTATGATGAAGACAAGCATCTTTATAAAGGCAGTGCCCGTGGGGTACAGGGCTTCAGCATCAAGGACTTCTTTGTAGAAAACAGTGACCTGTTAGAAAACTATGGTGGTCATGAACTTGCCGGTGGCTTTAGTGTCAGTCGTCGTCATTACAGCCAGCTTGAACGCCGTATCAAACATGCCATTACCAATAAGTCTTTTGAAGAAACTAAAACTGTCATTGAAATTACACCTGATGATTTATCAATTGATAGTGTCGAATCATTGAATTTATTAGCACCTTTTGGTCAGGGTAATGAAGCACCGGTCTTTAAAATCGACGATATCCATGTCGATCAGCTGCGTCAGCTTTCTGGTGGCAAACATTTAAGAATCGACTGCAGTGGCGATAATGTCAGATTTGCAGCTCTTTATTTCGCCCATGGTGATTTATATGATGAACTCAATAAACAGAAGGCATTGAC
>JAGBPZ010000044.1 GCA_017633115.1 Erysipelotrichaceae bacterium
AAATTTATTTATAATGAAATTAACAAGGAGGAAGGCTTATGAATGTATTAGAACAAGAACAGACATACCGTTTTGACACTTTTAATAATGAAATGGCCTATCAGTTTGGTGAAGCTGTTGTGACAATGGTCAAAGAGCAAGGTTTAAAGCCGGTACGTATCAGAGTCGTTTATAATGGTGATATCGTTTATCAATATTTAATGGAAGGTAAAGCAGGTGTTGAATGGCTTGACCGTAAACAGAGAACAGTTGAAGCTACAAATCATGCATCAATGTATGTCGCTCAACATACAGAAGATTATCCTGCACTAACATTCGAAGATGGTTATGCACCATGTGGTGGAGGCTTCCCTCTTATCGTCAACAACGAAGTGAAAGGCAGCCTGATTATTTCAGGTTTAGCTGATTATGAAGATCACGATTTAATCATTGCAGCAATCAAGAAAGTAAAGGAGATGTAAAAAATGAAGCTTGCAGTATTGGGCACTGGACAGATCGTTCAGGATTTAATGAGAACTTATGATGAATTTGGTATTGAAAAAACTTATGTATTAGGCACTGAAAAATTTAAAGACTTTACAGAACAATTAGTTGCTGATCATAACTTTGATGGTGCTTATTATGATTATGATGAATTATTGGAAAAAGCAGATGTTGATACTGTCTATGTCGCTCTTCCAAATGCACTTCATTATTCATTTTCAAAAAAAGCTATCTTAGCTGGTAAAAACGTTATCTGTGAAAAACCAGTTACTTCTAACTTCCGTGAATTAAAAGAATTAATGGCATTAGCAAAAGAAAAAGATGTTATCTTAGTTGAAGCTATGAACATCCATCACTTACCTGCTTATAAAGCACTTAAGGAAGATATCAAAAATTTAGGTCAGATGAAGATTGTTTCTCTGAACTATTCTCAATACTCTTCACGTTATGATGCCTTCAAAGCCGGTGAAATCTTACCAGCATTCAATCCAGCAATGTCTGGTGGTGCTTTAATGGATATCAACGTTTACAACATCCATACAGTTGTTGGTTTATTTGGTAAACCTGAAAGTGTCACTTATATAGCTAACGTTGAGCGCGGTATCGATACAAGTGGTATCCTGACAATGGATTACGGCACATTTAAAGCTGTCTGCATCGGTGCTAAAGACTGTAAAGCGCCATTAATGTTGAGCTATCAGGGTGATGAAGCTAATATCGTCACACATATTCAGCCTAACTTATTTAATAATTATATTTTCTCAACTAATAAAGGCGAAACTGTTGAGAAGAACTTTGACGAAGGCAAACATAGATTGTATTATGAATTTATAGAGTTTAATCGCATGATCACCGAACATGATACTGGCAAAGCTAACGAACTGCTTAACATCAGTGCTATCGCCAGTGAGTTAATGGAAAACGCAAGAAAACAGGTAGGAGTTATATTCCCAAATGACTAAAATTTTAAACGTAGGCTTTATTGGAGCTGGTAAATCAGCACATCGTTATCAGGGCCCATTCGTCTTAAGACGCCCTGATAAGTTCCGCATCAAAACTTTATGGGCAAGACATATCGATAATATCCCATGGGATAAATATGATGCCCACTACACAACGGATCTTAATGAGCTTTTAGATGATCCAGAAATCGATTTAGTTGTTATCTCAACACCAGTTTTACATTATGAATTCACTAAACAGGCATTAGAACATGGTAAAAATGTTCTTTGTGAAAAACCATTCACTGATACTAAAGAACAAGCTGTTGAATTATTCAATCTAGCCAAAGAAAAAGGCTTATTCGTTATGTCAGTTCAGAACCGTCGTTTTGACTCTGACTTCCTGACAACACAAAAAGTCATTGAATCAGGTGTTCTTGGTGATATCCTTGAAGTTGAAATGCATTTTGACTATTATCGCCCAGAAGTCCCAGAAAGTGTCACAACTTTTAATCCTTACCATGGTTATCTCTATGGTCATGCATGCCATACAATTGACCAGGTATTATCTTATTGGGGCATACCTAAAGACATCCACTACGACGTTAGACAGTTATTAGGCAAAGGTCGTATGAATGACTACTTCGATATTGATTTATATTATGAAGGTCCATTAAAAGTCTCAGTTAAATCTTCATACTTCCGCATTAAACAAAGACCTAGATTCGTTGTCTATGGTAAAAAAGGTATGTTCATTAAAGAAACTGAAGACCGTCAGGAAGAACATTTAAAGATGTTCTACATGCCTACTCCTGATCATCCAGATTTCGGTCAAGACCTGCCACAGCATTATGGCACATTAACTTATATGGATGATGAAGGTATCTACCATGAAGAAAAAGTCCCAACAGTAACTGGTGACTATGCTCGCCTTTATGACGCAGTTTATGATTCAATCGTCAATGGTGCACCAAAACTTGTTAAAGACGAAACAACATTAAAACTAATGGATATCTTAGAAGAAGGTATCAAGGGTTGTGAATAATTGACACCCCAGGGATCATCGAAAGATGATCCTTTTTTGTTGCGGAAAAAAAAGACTCCTATTTAGAGCCTTCCTTAATTAATGATGCCAATATATTTTTGATTTCCTTATTATTAAGCAATGATGAAATCATATCACCGGCAGCCGATGAAGATGACGTTCCTTTTAACAAAGCCATAGCCGCTTTTTTCGTATCTGCATCTGCCTGACGATACAGTTCAACTAATCTCTTTTCTGTTGTTGTTAAAGACATTGACGTAGTTGACGTCTTTGCCGAAGATGAAGTACCTGCAGCTGCTTCAAGCAGAGATTTCTGAGTTACACCGGTTGCTTTGGCAATAGCTTTCAGCTGCTCATTTGTCAAATCTTTTTCACTGCGTTCAGCTTTACTGATATCAGTGGCACTAATGCCAGTTTTCACACTCAACTGCGCTTGTGTTAATCCTGCATTAGTACGTGCCTGTTTGATCAATTCGCCTACTTTCACTTTCGTTGCCATATGTATCTTCCTCACTTTCTTACTACTATTATACAAAAAGAAAAACTCCGATACAAATAGATCGGAGCCTGTGGGAAGGACGATCAGAACAATCTGATCGCGAAACATTTAATGTCCCAATATTTTTATAAATTATAGTGTCTTAAATGTCAAGGTATTAGCAATAATTTTTGTAACATTTCGACATAACTCAAAGTTTTGTCTCTTCATTCTCGCCTTCTGGCAATTGTGACAAAACCACCGCTGTAAAGATAAGTACACAACCTATGACATTGATGAAACTCATACGTTCCCCAAGAATAAGCGCTCCAGCAATTACTGAAAATACAGATTCAAGACAAAGAATCAATGAGGCCTGTGTTGGATCCGCATCAGCCTGGGCGACAATCTGTAATGTATAGGCAATGCCACAAGAACAAATACCAGCATATGCAATTGGTATCCAGTTATTCATAACACCTTCAAGATTTGGTGTCTCAAACAAAAACATGCAGATAATACCCAATCCACCAGCTACTAAAAATTGAATACAGCTCATTAATACGCCAATAGCCTGTGGTGAATAGTAATCAATCACAATTATATGGAATGCAAAGCAGATAGCACATCCAGTGACCAGTAAGTCCCCTATTTCCAGAGTAAAACTTCCCTGCATAGTCAATAAATAAAGACCAATAGTACCTAAGACAACACAGAACCAGATGATTGGTCGTATTTTTTTACCGCCAACAAACAATAAGACAGGCACAAGTACAGCATAAAGTGAAGTGATGAAACCCGCTTTACCCGCGGTTGTATAATTGATTCCATGTTGCTGAAATGAGGAAGCAACAAAAAGAACAATACCACATACTATACCACCTATGATCGTGGCACGATTGACTTTTAAATGTTGTACCTTCATCAAGTAAACAACAATCGGAATGAGCACAAGACCACCTAAAAAAGTACGAATACCATTATAGGTAAAAGCCCCAATCACACCTCCGGATTTCTGGGCTACAAATGCGATCCCCCAAATCATCGCTGTCAATAAAAGCAGTAAATGACTGCGTAGATGACGACTCATGCATTTCCCCTCCTTAAGCGACTATATTATAACGGAATCATACTCTGAAGGCAAACTCAACAAATCAGAATTCATCCTTGCATCAATCAATGAATTATGTTAATAATAGGTGACTGATACGACACACGCATGAAATGCTGATACGATACATTTCACTTTGCGGGTGTCTTTTTTTATGTTTTAAGGGGGAATTTTTATGGAACAAAGTCAATCATTCTTACTCACAGATTCTATTCCGTCACTTATGAAACGTTACTCTTTACCATGTATCATTTCATTAGTTGTCGCTGCATTATACAATATCGTTGATCAGATTTTTATTGCCAATGCCTCTTATTTAGGTTCATATGGTAATGCTGCCAATACTGTCGTTTTTCCAATGACAATTATTGCGCTTGCCATCGCAGTCATGATTGGTGATGGTTGTTGTGCCTTTGTCAGTTTATGTCTTGGCGGCAATCGTTATAAAGAAGCATCAAAGAGTATTGGAAATTCTGTCATTCTATGTATCATCTCATCTCTTGTTTTATCATTGGTTTATCTTATCTTTTCTAAACCTATTCTGAGTTTATTCGGTGGAAGCGTTAATGAAACAACATATACTTATGCTAAAGCTTATTTCTTTGTCATTACCTTAGGTATACCATTTTATATGTTTGGTCAGACAATGAACCCAATCATCAGAAGTGATGGCGCACCTCACTTTGCGATGATGACAACCGTTAGTGGCGCTATCATTAATATCATTCTCGATCCTCTTTTTATCTATCCTTTACATATGGGTATGACTGGTGCTGCCCTGGCAACTATTCTTGGTCAAATCTTTACTGCATGCTTATCTCTCTGGTATCTCTATCACATGAAAAATGTCACTTTGACAAAAGACAGTTTTGGAATTTGGCCTGATCTAATGAAACGTTTTCTGGTTCTAGGTATTACAAGTTTTCTTTCTCAAGTTTCTCTTGTTGTTTCTATGGCTGCAGTGCAGAATATGTGCATGAAGTATGGTGCTTTGGATCCTGTCTTTTCGCAAACAGAATTCGCACAAATTCCATTAGCTGTATTAGGCATCGTCATGAAATTCTTTCAGATTGCGATTTCCATTTCTGTTGGATTGGCTGCTGGATGTATTCCTGTGGCAGGTTACAACATGGGTGCTAATCGTAAAGATCGCGCTTGTGAATTATTCATCGATTTGTTAGTATGTGAAGCCGTTGTTGGTCTTGCTGCTCTCGTTATTGTCGAAGTATTCCCAAAAGGATTAATCACCATCTTTGGTGCAAGCCATGAATCAACTTACTATACTCAATTTGCCATCAAATGTTTCCGTATCTATTTATGTATGATTATTCTCGCCATGGTCAACAAAGGTACATTTATTTATCTACAAGCACTAGGCAAAGCTAAAGAATCGACGTTCATATCAATGATGCGTGAAATTGTCTTTGGTGTCGCTTTGCCGATTATTTTACCAATATTTTTTGGACTCAATGGTCTACTTTACTCATTTCCAGTCGCAGATATCCTTACAGCCTTAATTGCCGTCTATATTATCAGACAGACTTTACTAGAATTATCAGTTTAACCACAACGGCTTAATGCCGTTTTTATTTTGGAAATAATGTTATTATTGATATAATGGATATGGTGATAAAGATGGAACATACAATAACCACAACCTATGAACTGCCTTTTGATCGCGATATGCGTATTGTCTTGTTGTCGGACTTACATCAACGTGATCCTGAGCCTGCAATTATGCTCACTAAGGAGCTTCGCCCAGATATTATCTGTGTGGCAGGTGATACATTTGAACGTTATGACCGTCATTTACATCCCCTTTACAAAACGCCAGCAGCTATCATTCTGATGGTCTTATCAAAAACACTAGACTATTTAACCAACTATCCTCGCGAGCATCCACCAGTTAATAACGCTTATGCCTTACTTGAAGGTTTAAGTACCATAGCACCAGTGTTTTTATCACTTGGCAACCATGAATCTTATCTCAAAGAAGAGGATCTTGACATCATCAACAAATACCATATCACCTTATTAGATAATACTTATGTTCGTTACGACGACATAGTAATAGGTGGTCTATCAACACATATCAACAAAAAGTTTATTAAAAAATTCAAAAAGCAAAGCGGAATCAAAATATTACTCTGTCATCATCCTGAATATTATGACCAATATCATCTTGAAGACATCGATCTGATTCTTTCTGGTCATACTCATGGTGGACAGATTCGTTTCTTCAAGCATGGTTTCTTTGCTTCTGGACAAGGTGTTTTTCCAAAATATTCAAAAGGTCTTTACCACAATCATATGATTGTCAGTGCCGGCCTTGCGAATACCGTTTCCTTTCCCCGACTCAACAACCCTTGTGAAGTGGTCTTAATTGATTTGAAGAAAGTAAAAAAATAAAAGCCCGCCTAAGCGAGCTTATTGATAAGAGTCCCAACCTTTCGGTGGCTCTTTTTTCTTATCTTCAGATGTTTGTTTCGATTGCATCACGTAAATCATCAGACGTTCAAATTGAATCTTAAGCAAAGCACCTACCGGTACTGCAAACAGCATGCCCCAGACTCCACCGATGGCACTGCCTACAATCAAACATACAATGACAAACATTGGATGGACTTCAATACTTTTGCTTAAGAGCTTTGGATTGACAATATTACCATCAATAGCCTGAATAGCTAATAATACCAACATCGCGATAACCAACTTTTCATAGTCTCCGCCAATGACGCAAACAAGAATCGTTGAACCATAAGCAACAAATGGGCCTACATAAGGAATCAGGTTGGCAATACCTGTCATAATACCAATCAAAACACCAAAGCGAATATTCATGAATGATAAAGCCACACTGACAATGATCATCATAAAGATCGCATCAATCAGCTGTCCTCGGATATAACCAGAAAAGACTGAATCAGCATCCAGGAGAATCACATGGACACGCGTATAAAATGATTCTGGTGTAAAAGCATGTAGAATATTATCCCAATACACCGAAAGATTATCAGCATCTAAAAGAAAATAAACGCTAAAGACAATCGCAAACAACATACTGGTAAATACGCCAGCCATATTCGTGATAAAGCCAGACATACTCATACCATAATTACGCAATAGATTAACGACCGTATTACCAAGTTCTTTAATATAGGAATTAAGATCATTAGAGGTAATGTTCAATGATGAAAGAAGTTGTTCTAGCGATTCACTAAAATGATAAATACCTAAAGTAATTTCCTTGATAATGACATTAATATTATCAAAACGGACAAACTGTAGTTCATGATTGACAGCTGAAACCAGAACAGAAGAAATAATTGTCAAAGCAGCAAAGAGAGCAAGCATTGTCAAGCCTACTGACAATGGTCTTACATGATGTTTGCCATCCTTATAAAACTTTAAATTTTTAAGACGTTTCTCAATAAACAAAACGACTGGATAAAGTACATAAGCCAGAATCATGCCGATGAATAAAGGTTTGAGAATAATGACCATATAGCCTATAAAACGCTGTAAAGCGATCAGTATTGTACCAAACTGATCTGCCAGCTTCGTAAATGTATAAGCCAAAATAAATGTCATCAAAGCATAGAAAGATATGCGCCAATATTTCGGGTCACGTGGTGGCAATAGCTTCATAAGGTGAACCTCCTTTCTGTACTTGAAGTATTATAGCATATAAATTCATCCCGTAAAACAATATAAGAAGGCTTCATCGTTATTAGAGTCATTTAAAAAATGAATATTTGTTTAATAACCCATCATACTAGCCAAATAACTCATATTCAGCCACTTTAAGAAAAAAGTAAGATAAAACTCCTGAAAGTCCGTCATAAATAAGTAGGAAGTGGTGATACTGACAAATAAGGAAAATCCATTCAACGATGTCAAGAGTCTGCATACAGCAGCTGAATCACGAAAAAGGTTTTTGAACATCTAGACTGCTCATATGGAAGATGCAAGACATGCCTGCCTGAAAGAAGGACATGTAGAAGGTGAACAAAAGTCGTTTCAATTAATCAAGAAATTGATTGCTGATGGGAAGTCTGATTTGATTGAAAAAACCACCCTGAATTAAGAGCTAAGAAAACAACTGTATAGAGAGTATCATGTTGAATAAATTATCAATCTTAAATGATATCAATTAGTTTTACCCATCAATAATCGAACTATGTTAACATAATTAAGAGGAGGAAAAGTTATGTCATTAAAACATCAAACCATTAAAATTCCTACGAGTCATGGCTTATTAAAATGTATTGTCCTCACGCCAAAACAAGTGACAGATCCATTACCAGGTATATTATGGATTCATGGTGGCGGTTATATGACCGGCATGTCAGAAATGGTTTATGTCAGTCGTGCTAAAGAAATTGCCGAAACCTATGGTGCCATAGTTGTTTCTCCAAACTATACCTTGTCTTATAAAGCTCCATACCCTGCTGCCCTTAAAGATTGTTACAAGGCGTTAGTCTGGATGGTTAAACACGCTGATGAATTACACATTCGTACTGATCAAATCATAGTTGGCGGTGAAAGTGCTGGTGGTGGTTTATGTGCAGCATTATGTATGCTTGCACGTGATCTTGGCAACATCAATATTGCCTTCCAACTACCTCTTTATCCAATGATTGATTGTGATAAGACCGAATCCAATCAAAATAATCATGGCTATATATGGAATACCCGACGCAACAATACAGCTTGGAAAGTCTATCTTAGAGGTGTGCGTCATATCAATGAATATGCCTCACCAGCAAGACGTGTTGATTATTCCAACCTGCCTCCATGCTATACTTTTGTCACCACAGGAGAACCGTTTTATAGTGAAACGATAGATTATGTCAATCATTTACAACAAGCAGGTATCGATGCCAGCTTAGACATCTATGAAGGTAAGATGCATGCTTTTGATTTAATACTGCCAATGACTCCAAAAGCTAAAAAAGCAAGAAAGAAATTGCTTGAAGTTTATGGTTCAATGGTCAAAAAGTACTTTGTTCCACAGGCAAATGATTAATGTCATTTGTCTTTTTTGACATCAAAAAAAGGCCATCAAATGATGGTCCTTTAAAGCATTAAACGATATTTTTTGATTTCTTTTTCAAATACGCGGAACAAAACTGGTGCACAGACCAAATAAAAGAAGAAATTACCAACCGCATGGTAAGTATCAAATAATAAACCTGATAAATAATAAGGAATAAAGAGACCTAAGCCCCCTTCGACCAGTTTTTCAAATGATACGAAGAAACCAAAAACATATCCCATGACAGCTGCAAAAACAGCCATGAATATTAATGGTGGTGATCTGTGCCTGCTGTTAAAGAGATAAACCAGACCATAGGTCAACAAGCAAATAATAGCCCAGGCAAATATCTGAAAAATCGTCCATGGCCCAATTCCTAAAAACATGCCTGAGACAATAGTTGTTACAAAAGTCAGTTCTAACCCAAAAGTCAAACCGAAAAGCATGACCGAGAGAATAATTAATGCAGTGACAGGTTTAATGTTGGGTAAAAATTGAAGCACTATACGGGAAGAAATATTGACAGCCGATAAAATGCCAATCGCAGCTATACGTTTGACCGGGCTTAAAACGATGACATTATTTCGTCGCATTGACATAGGTCCAGACAACCGTACACTTCTTGGTGATTTTATATGAGCCACAGCTCTTATTAGGATACTTACCGTTTACGCTATACATCCACCCTGATAAATTGCCATGTTGTCGTTCCTGCAAACTACCAATCTTGTAAACGTAACGTGTTGGTCCATAGCCACGTGATTTCAAAGTCAACTTTTTCTGCTTGCAGAATTTTTTAAGACTATAGTAAACAGTTTTATTTTTCTTTACTTTGATTGTACCTTTAGCCATCACCTTAGATTTGAGACTTTTATTGATACCAATGATTTTGTATTGGACCTTATAGGTCTTAGCTGCCTCAACATGAGTGACTGGTTGTGCAATGATCAATGTGAGTACAATTGAAAGCACTATAAGGAGTTTTTTCCATTCGTTCATTTTATTTTGTCTTCACAGTCTTTGTCTTTGACCATGCTCCTTTAATTGAACCTTTATAAGCTCTTACTTTGACTTGATAATTTGTCTTTCGTTTTAACTTTTTAATCTTATAACTAAGTTTCTTCGTTTTGATATATTTCCACTTAGAAGTGCCTTTTTTACGATAAGCAATCTGATATTTGACAGTTTTTCCAGCTGATTTGTATTTAACAGTCAGCTTCTTTTTATATTTCTTAATACTCTTGATTGTGACTTTTTTAGGTTTAATTGTCATTGTCAAAATATAGTCATCAAGATCAGCATAATCATTAATGAAAGTTACTGTAATTTTATATGTTCCTACTTTTTTACGACCTGACGCATATTTAACAGTAAAATCCGTACCTTTTGTCAAAGTCTTGCCTTTAACGCTCACACTTACACCTGGTGTTTTCTTTTTGCCATTGTAAGTATAAATTGAGGTTGATAGATTAACTGATAATGCCTGAGCATCCTCATAAGAATCTTTTGCTTTATCTAAGAAATGACCATTCTTATAAACACCTAAAGCGCGAGCACCATCTAGTGTAGCATAAGCATTTGTTTCTGTCGTGTTGCCATAACCAAATGAACCATCACTCAACTGGAATGATAATAAGTAAGCAAATGGGTTGATATCATTGATATTGTAAGCATCATTGAGTACACCTTCGTGGTCATAACTTAATAATCCCTGTAAAACTGATGCCTGGGTATCTGTATTGCCATTATATGGATCAGCATAACTGCCATCAGCATTATCAGCGGATAAAGATTTCATACCAGAAATTGATGTTTCAATATAATCCTTATAAGCCGTTTTATTGACAAGTGATAAACCAGCAATAGCCCATCCAGTTGTATCAAGGTCATGACCTGTAAATGTATATTCACCCCATGTAGACTCATAGTAATTCAAATCTTCAGCTTTATAAGTTGCAACAAAATGATCTACTGCCGTGTCTAATTCTTTTGAGTCAACAACATAAAGACCATAGATGACCCAAATATCTTCATTAGCACCAAAAGTACCAGTCACTGAACCATCATCATTGACATAATCTTCTAACATTGTGACATAATTAGTACCATTATAATTATTAGGATTCTGGCCTAATAATGAAATCGTGACAACAGCTTTGGCAGTGGAGCCAGCACTATAAATATCATTACTTGAGATTGCATAGACTTCACTCATATCTTCAGCTTCTAAATTAAGTGATTCATAGGAAATAACTTCATCCATTGAAGTCAGACGATTTTTACTTTGGAAGTAGGAACGTGTCAAATCATATGCTTGATCCAACGTGCCTGTTTCATATGCCATCAAGCTCGTCATTGATAAAGATAATATCAAGGCAAGACTCAATAATAATGTCACAAATTTTTTCATTTCTTCTTCTCCTCTCCATTGTTTAATCTATGCTTAAAGATTATGAATACTTTCTATATCACTACTAGAGTATCCATTAATAAATATCTTCTCGTCACCACTAAATGAATTAGCAATTTTAAGATATGTTATATTTTATATTCATAGAGCTATTTTTTCAACTTATAGTGATTCTTACAAGTATAAAAAGTAGGCGAAACTAACCAGAAACCATTCATTTACATCATTTCCAGCCTCAGTACTTATTCAGTGAAGAGAAGCACGATACAGAAATAGTCTAAGCTATCAATTGTTACTTATGAGTTCGCTCCAAAGGGTGTCTCAAAAAATTTTATTTTAATCTTCTCTTCAATGATATTATCTCCAAACAAAATAAAAACTAGAAATTATGTTCAAATAATTCCTAGTTTTATAATACGAAAAATCCACCAAACTAGTGAAACCTCTACTCTGAATAATCAGCAGTTGCAATTCCGGTTTGAACAGCCCATATTGCAAGCTGAGTGCGACCACGTAGATTGAGCTTATTTAGTACGTTTGATATATAATTCCTAACAGTACCTTCTGATAAACATAACTTGCTGGCAATTTCTTTATTTGATAAGCCCATTGCGACCTGTTGAATTGTGCGCAACTCGATATTGGAAAGATGTTTAACTGCACTTTCATCAACATCAATCATAAAACTTGATTTAGCCATTCGAGAAAATAATTGTGTGATTTTTGCCATAATATCTGGATTCATCATTGCTCCACCCTGACTAACAATCATGATAGCCTGATGCAGTTCGTTTCTCGTAACACCTTTAAGCAGGTACCCTGAAGCACCATATTTAAGCGCTTTGAAAATATATTCATCATCATCAAAAGTAGTTAACACGATAATTTTGACGTCTGGAAAATGTTCTTTCAAAATTTTTGTGCAAGTAACACCATCCATTTGGGGCATACGTATATCCATCAACACGATATCTGGTCGATAGTGTTTAACAGATTCAATGACTTCAATTCCATTTCCCACAGTTTCAGTGATTTGAATATCTGGAAATGATGAAAGGATTATATTGAGTGATTCTTGAATGAGCATCTGATCATCCGCTATTAAAACTTTTACCATTTTCAACCTTCCTTTCCTTTTGTCACTTATCCATATGACATTCATCACGCACTCTTGCTACTTTGTCATAAAAAACGGTTGCTTTATTGACGAATCATACGACTTTTATAAAATATGATTAGATATTAAAGAATGAGGAGTGACAATTCATGGATTATAAAATAATATTCAGCGATATTGACGGAACATTAATTAATGATCAGCACCTGGTCACACCAAAAACAAAGGATGCGATCCGTCAATTAAATTATAATCATTGTTTATTTGTACCTGTCTCTGCCCGCATGCCAGAAGCCATTGAAACAGTAACTAAACAAATCGGCAGTGGGTTTCCAATGATCTGTTACAATGGGGCGTTGGTTCTAGACGCTTCACAAAACGTGATTGCATCTTTCCCTATGGATCAAAATGTTGCGATGGATGTTTGTCGCTATGTCGAAAAACATTTGTCCCGTTTAGCATGGAATGCTTATGGTCATCATCAATGGTTGTCACAATCACATGACCGTAAGTTTGTTGAACGTGAAGAATCAATTGTTGAAGTACAATCCACTCCTGCCATTGTCGATGATATAAAAGATATGGAAGCAGTCCACAAACTTTTATTGATGGGAGCTGAAGAAGACATCGCTCAAGCTGCTGACATACTTACGAAACAATACCCTCAACTATCTATTGTCCGTTCTTCAAAAATCTTATTGGAGATTATGAATCAAGGAATTCGCAAAGGTAAAGCAGTTGAACTGTTAAGTCACCACTACTCTATTCCGTTAAGTGAAACATTATCATTTGGTGACAATTATAACGATCTTGACATGTTGACAACAACTGGTACTGCTTATGTCATGGGTAATGCTCCAGAGGACATTAAACAAACAATCAAAAATGTCACACTAGATAATAATCACGATGGAATTGCACAAGTACTAATTACATTAAAACATATCGATTAAGGAACGTTAATAAGACGAATGTCACAATTAAAATGACATTCGTCATTTTTTATTATGCTATCAGACAAGCCATGAAATGACACTTGTTACTGTCGAAACAATCATCAGTTAATATAGACTAAAATCACACAAATGTGCATTTTTTTATTTACTAAAACACACCAAATTAAGGGGAGATAATGTGATCAAAGTCATAATTGCAGATGATCATGCCATAATTAAGGAATCATTATCCATACTTCTATCACAATATGAAGACATAGAACTTATTGGAACTGCTAACAACGGTGAAGAAGTATTAGATTTATTGGCAACACAGATTCCAGATATTATTCTTATGGATCTTCATATGCCAAGAATGGATGGGCTCACCTGCATCAAAGAAATACAGAAACGACATATTAATGTCAAAATTATCATATTAACATCATATGAGGATACTTATGACGTGTTACGTGCTGCTTATATGGGAATTTCTGGCTATTTATTGAAAAATATTTCCAGCGATGAGCTTCATCACGCTCTACAGAACGTCTATAAAGGACAGTATGCTTTTGATTCCAATATTTCTATCAAAGCCATCAAAGTCTTGTTAGATTTTGTATGTATCACTTTTGAAGAAGATATCATGACAGATGACAATACTCTTACAGACCAGGACAGAGAAATCATCAAATATGTCATTCAAGGCTACTCCAACAAAGAAATCGCCAATGTCATGTTTTTGAGTGATGGCAGTGTACGTAATCAGATCAGTCATATTCTGACTAAATTGCATTTGCGAAACCGTACACAACTAGCTACATGGGGATTGAGATTCTTGCTCAATCAATTATCAAACAATCAAATAGACATGTGACAGATGTCACGTCTCTCAAGACATTCATCTCTAATTAAAGGAGAATTGGTCAATGGGAGTCGTGACATCTATTACGTTACGGCAATTTTTATATTTTCTATAATTAGATTATCTATGAGAAAGGAGGGAAATTTTCGTGAAGTATCTTGTGTTAGTTAGCCATGGTGATTTTGCTGCTGGTTTAAAAACATCATTGGCAATGTTCGCAGGAGACAAAGTTGATCAGGTCATCGCTTGTGGTCTTAAGAATGGTCAGTCAGCAGACGATTTCGGTGTTGATTTCAAAAGCGTCATGAGTGAATTAAATGATGATGATTCTCTTGTCGTACTTGCTGACATCGTTGGTGGTTCTCCATTGACAACAGCACTAAATGTATTGGGTGAATTAGGCAGACTTGAGGGTACAACAGTTGTTGGAGGTATGAACTTACCTATGGCTCTGACAGCAGTTGTCATGAAAGATGTCCTGGAGGGTGAAGCATTAGCTGCAACAATCATTAGCGAGGCAACTAGTGCTTTACAAGAATTTAAAACTTCATCTGATGAAGATGAAGAAGATGATGACGAAATTTAGGAGGAAGGAAGAATGGCAATTTCGTTTGTAAGAATTGACGACCGTATGATCCACGGTCAGACAGTCACTAGATGGTCAAAAGAATATCCATGTACTGGCTTAATCGCAGTTAACGATGCAGCTGCAAGCAACAAAGTTTTAAGTGCAGCTTACAAGAGTGCATCAGACAAAAAAACTTTTGTTTGGACAAAAGAACACTTTAACGATGTTAAAGAAAAAGTCACTAAGAGTAATGATAAGTATTTCTTAATCACTAAGAACCCTATCGACATGAAAGAGCTTTTAGTTGATATGAAATTTGTACCAGGCGATGTTAAAACTGTTATCGTTGGTCCATGTAATGACCGTCCTGGCGCTGTTAAACTTGGTAATAACCAGTCAATCACTCAGGAAGAAGCTGAAGCTTTCCAGGCTATCGCTAAAGCTGGTTACACAATCAAGTTCTCATTAGTACCTGACGTTTCAATTGGTACTTGGGATGACTTTAAAGGAAAATTCGGATTTTAATTAATTTTTAGGAGGAAAATTTATGACTATTAGTTGGATACAAGCTGCTTTGCTTGGTTTGTTTGCTTGTTTAGCATCCATGCCTGGTCTAGGTGGTACTTCAATTGGTAACTACACATTAGGACGTCCACTTGTCGGTGGTTTAGTTTGCGGTCTTATCCTTGGTGATATGAAGACTGGTATTTTATGCGGTGTCGCTATGCAGGTTGTTTACATTGCCCTTGTTACACCAGGTGGTACTGTTTCTGCAGACGTACGTGCAATCTCTTATATTGGTATCCCTCTAGCAATGGTTGCTATTAAAACTCAGGGCTTAGATCCTGCTTCTGTTGAAGGCACTGGTTTAGCAACTTCTATGGGTACACTAGTTGGTACTGTTGGTACAGTTTTATTCTATGGTACTGCTACTCTTAACTTGGCATGGCAGCATTATGGCTGGAATGCAATCACTAAAGGCGACTTCCATAAAGTTTACTTAGTAGACTGGGTATTACCTTGGATTTCACATATTTTATTCTCTTTCATCCCTACACTTATCATGTGTAAATTGGGTGCAAGCGCCGTTACTGCATTGAAGACTGCTTTACCAATGGATGGTTTAGCAATGAAAACTCTGTTCACTGTAGGTTCATTATTACCTTGTGTCGGTATTGCTATCCTGTTAAAACAGATCGTTGAAAACGTTGTAGACTTTATTCCTTTCTTTGTTGGTTTCACATTAGCTGCTTCATTAGGTCTAAACTTAGTATCTTCTGCAGTTATTTCATTAATTTTCGCAACATTATATTATCAGCTTGAAATGATCAAGAGCACTCGCGTAGCCGTCGCTTCAGGCGATTTTGACGATGAAGAGGAGGATATTTAAGATGGCTGAAAAGAAAATTAGTAAGAAGGCCTTATCGCGTGCCTTCCATCATTGGTACTATGGTAACTTAACTTGCTTCACTCAGGAGCACATGCAGACATTTGGTTACCTGGCATCAATGCTTCCAATTATTGAAGACTTATATGATAATAAAGAAGATCAGCAGCGTTCAATGAACACTTATACTGCATTCTTCAACACTGAACCTCAGTTAGGTGCATTGGTTGTTGGTATTACTGCTGGTCTTGAAGAAGCACGTGCAAATGGTGCAGGTGACGTTGATGACGAAACTATCAACGGTTTAAGAGCCGGCTTAATGGGCCCTATCGCTGGTATCGGTGACTCATTAGTAGTTGGTACTTTAATCCCTGTATTATTAGGTATCGCTTTAGGTTTATCAACTGGTGGTAGTCCAGTTGGTGCCATCTTCTATATCGTCGTTTGGAACCTTTTAGCTTACTTTGGTATGAAGTTAGCTTACATGAAAGGTTATGAACTTGGTGGTAAAGCTGTTGATTTCTTAGTTGGTCCTCAGGGTCTTGCAATCAGAAAATCCGTTGGTATCGTTGGTGGTATGGTTGTCGGTGCTGTTGCAGCTACTTGGGTATCAGTAAAAACTTCATTTGTTTTGAAAAATGCTGCTGGTGAAGCATTCCTTGTTTTACAGGATCAGATTGATGCTGTTTATCCTGGTTTATTAACTGCTATCTTTATCGTATTCTGTTGGTGGTTAATGGCTAAGAAAAACGTATCTCCTATCAAAGTTATGCTTCTTCTAGTTGTCATCGCCTTTGTCGGCGTATTCTTAGGCTTCTTCAACCCTGGATTACAGTACTAATATGAATATCATCGACGGATACAAGCAAGAAATTGCCTATCAAAAGCACATGCTTGATAACCTGAAACGATGGCGTACACTTTCTATGATCATATCTGCCATCGGTGTCACTCTGGTGTACTTTTTCAAAGGCAAAAATCTCATTCTTAGTATCATCGGATGGGTATTCATTGTAGTTGGTGTTATTGCCATGCTCGTATTTGGCTATGGCATATACAAAGGCACTCAAAACATACAATTATTAATTGACGATTTAGATCGTCGAAGACATATGTAAGCACTCTTTTTTCTCTTTCTTAGATAGAAGCAGGTCAAAGATTCTCACTTTGACCTGCGCTTTTTTTATGCCAAATAAAAAAAGGAAGAACTAGTCTTCCTCCATAAAGTGAATTTTTCCATCTTTGAGCGATGCAATACGTGCCAGAGATACGACCCTGACGCC
The DNA here is from genome assembly GCA_017633115.1 of Erysipelotrichaceae bacterium. GTDB lineage: Bacteria > Bacillota_I > Bacilli_A > Erysipelotrichales > Coprobacillaceae > RGIG9341. Next base: position 17,662 of record JAGBPZ010000044.1, read on the forward strand.
TTTGTTTTCGATACGGTCAATACCTCTCATGAAGCTCTTTTCGATGACGATACCAACACCTTCCACAGTTGCTCCTGCCTGTCGGCATATTTTAATCAATCCGGCAACGGCATCTCCGTTTCCAAGAAAATCATCGATAATTAAAATATGATCATCCTTACTTAAAAAACGTTTAGAAACAATAGCATGATAATCAAGACCTTTAGTAAACGAATGAATTGGGGCTACGTACACATCATCAACCATGATACGGCTAAAGTCCTTCTTTGCAAATAAGACCGGACAATTATTGAACTCTCTGGCAGTCATCACAGCTACTGAAATCCCACTTGCTTCAATCGTTAGAATCTTTGTCAAAGGAATATCACTGAATGCTTCATGAAATGCTTTACCAATCTCTTCCAACAAATTTAAATCTATCTGTTGATTCAAAAATGAATCAATTTTTAAAACATCTTTCCCTATAACGCGCCCATCTTTTAAGATGCGTTCTTCTAATAGTTTCATGTTATCACATCCTTGATACTTATATTATATCAGATGAAGTATGAATCAGTAAATGATAATGACTAGCGCTCTTCTGTCAGCCACCAGAAAGCCCCTAAACCGATGCTCACAATACTTCTAGGTATCGTCACACCTTGAAGTTCATAACAATTTTTAAACGCATAAAGACCTATGGATATTGTACCTTTGGGAATATGAATTGATGGCAGTTGTTGACAATCCTGAAAAGCACAATCACCAATCATCAAAAGGCTTTTAGGTAAGGTTACTGATAGTAATCCCTTGCATCCTCTAAAACTATGATTCTCAATGTACTTTATACCATCTGGAAGTTTTAGTGAGATCAAGGATTCACATCCATTAAAAGCACCATCACCGATGTATGTCATTCCCTCAGGAAAACAAATATTATTGAGCTTTTTGCACCACCAAAAGGCTCGATGGCCGATACTCTTAAGCGATTCCGGCAACTGAATTGAGACAAGGCTTTCACATTGACAGAATGTATAATCTTCTATTTTAGTCATTCCACGAGGCACTTTGACCGCCGCTAATGATTGACACTCCCTAAAAGCGCCTCGACCAATAGATGTGAGTGAATCAGGTAAAGTGATAAGAGTCAAACATTTACAAAGACTAAAAGCGTAATCGCCAATACTTGTGAGATGGTCAGGAATTGTGATATGTTTAAGGCCTTGACAACTTGAAAATACCGAATCTTTGATTTCTGTAACACCATTTGGTACTGTGATATCAACGAGTGCATAACAACAACGACAAGCACTTTTACCGATATCATTAATCTGATCACCAAGTGCTAAATAAGGCAGGTGAAAACATCCCCTAAATGCATAGTCACCTATTTTTGTCACAGTATCTGGCAAATCAATATGTTCAACATCAAAGAAAGACGCAAAAGCATAATTACCAACGCTTGTTAAACCGGGTTCAATGATAACTTCTTTAATTGTTTTGCATTGATCAGTCCATGGTGTT
>JAGBPZ010000045.1 GCA_017633115.1 Erysipelotrichaceae bacterium
CCAAAATTTCTTGCCTTATTGATATGGCTGGTCTTTTTGCCTAATGCTTTTTATATGCTGACTGATATCATGCATATTCAATTCTTAGTCCTTGAAACATCAAGTTCGGCTTATGTGATCAATGGCTACAGTCGTGATATTGTGGAATGGATGACGTTCTTCACGATTTTATCAATGGGTATTTATGGATTCCTTCTTGGCTGTCACAGTGTCGTTGATATGACGACAGTCATCAAGCCTATCCATGATCGTGTGTTCTATGTCATTATTTCGATTCTATCTGCGATTGGTATTTATATCGGTCGTTTCTTACGCTTCAATACCTGGGATTTGATTCATCCTCGGTCATTGCTTCGTACCGTGCTTGCAAGCGCCGACCGCTTCACAGTGATGTTTGTGGTAGTCATGAGTGTTGTTATTTATACTGGCATCATTCGTTATGCCAAGACACATTTAATGATAGATGAACAAAAGAAAACTGACTCCTGACGGTATGCTTAAGTTGAAGCGCACCGTTGAGAGTCAGCTTTTTTATTGATTTAAATCTAATGCTTTCTTGACCGCATCAATTGGCATATCCTGGTTAGTCCAGAGTTTAAATGATGCTGCGCCCTGATAGATGATCATATAAATACCTTCAATCGCAAGACAGCCATTCTGTCTTGCTTTTTTTAAGAGAATGGTATCACGAGGGTTATAGACACAATCTGTAACAATCAGACCTTCATGGAAATCGTCATCATTGACAAGACATAGATCGGTATGAGGAGCCATTCCCGCTGAAGTGGCATTGACGAGAATATCTGCTTTCGCAATCGTGCGATGCAATAGGTCATGATCATTAAGGTCATAGACATGGATCGGACAATGAGTCGCTTTGGCAATCTCTTTGCTTTTATCGTTGGCACGCTGCCAAGAGCGTCCATTACGACGATTGAAGACATAGATTTCTTTGATGCCATCCATTGCTGCCTGGGTGATGATGGCAGTAGCGGCACCACCAGCACCTAAGATGACAAGTGTTTTACCTTGAATCGTTTCTCCGTATTCTTCAATAGATCGTTCCCAGCCAATACCATCAGTTATGGTACCTGTTAAGATGCCATTGTCATTGATGACAGTATTAACAGCACCACAAAGTTTTGAAACTGGTGAAATATGGTCGAGATAGGGCATGATGGCTACTTTATTAGGCATTGATACGTTCCATCCTTTGACGCCAAGGGCACGTAAACCGTTGACGGCATCTTCAAGTTCATCTTCGCCGACTTCAAACACTGTATAGATATTATCCATACCTAAAGCTTCAAATGCAGCATTATGCATAGCAGGGGAGCTTGAGTGTCTGATAGGAGTCGCAATCAGACCATAGACTTCTGTATGTCCAGTGATTGGGATTGTACGTTTGGCCATAGTATCATCTCCATTTCGTTATAGTGCCATCTTACTGAATTAGAGAAGGGTTTTCAAGGAAAAGAAAAAGATATCCACAAGGGATATCTTCTGCAGCAAATTGACTATCCAAGTCTGTTGTAGTATTCAACGATTAATGCTTCGTTGATGTTCTGGTTTAATTCAGATCTTTCTGGAGTTCTTAAGTAAGTACCAGTTCTCTTGTCTGCATCAACCTGAACGAAGCCTGGAGTATGAACGACTGCTTCTAATGCATCTTTGATGATTGTTAAGTTCTGTGATTTTTCTTTAACAGTTACGACATCACCAACTTTAACCTGACAAGAAGGGATATCAGTCTTTTTACCATTTAATAAGATATGACCATGGTTAACTAACTGTCTAGCCTGTCTTCTTGTAGTAGCGAAGCCCATTCTATAAACCATATTGTCAAGACGAGATTCTAACATAACTAAGAAGTTTGTACCTGTAACACCTTCCATTTTGTTTGCTTTGAAATAAGTGTTGCGGAACTGTTTCTCAGTAACACCATACATATGTCTTACTTTCTGTTTTTCAGCTAACTGTAAGCCATATTCAGTCTGTTTCTTTCTCTTCTGACCATGCTGACCTGGAGCATAAGCTCTTTTTCTTAATTCTTTACCGCTTTCAAGTGTAGAGAAACCTAAACGTCTAGATTTCTTCCATACTGGACCAGTATAACGTGACATTGTTTTTCCTCCTATTGTTTTATTTGGCATAAAACAATAACAATTCATAGCTCATCACGAATATGTTCACATTAAGCATTTCTCTTTGCGGAAGATACTTTGAATCCTTCTCGGTGTAAACGTGGCAACCTGACTGCTATGTACCGCTATCATTTACTGCAAAAATTATTATACACATATGACTTTCAAAGTCAATTGACTTTTTACTTTTTTAAAAAGGAAAAACCACCATTATATCAATATAAATAAAGATGCTCTCAAATTTTGTAATGAAAAGGATTAGACAATGTGGTAGAATGACTCTATAGTTCAAAAAAGGGGGAGAAATGAGAGATGACTCAATTCTTAGCTGCTTTAGGCACGGGGCCATTAATTGCTATTGTGGGGCTCATTGCTGCATTAATTATTGCCATATTGGTCTATCGTTCGATGACCTTGAATAAATATCGTACCGAAGTTATTGACTTACAAAAACGTATTACAGCCATTAAGGCCTTGCCAATTGAAACCCAGCTGCAAAAAGCTGAAGAAATCGTTGTCAATATGCCTGATGAAAAGGCTGAACTGGAAAAATATCAGACTTTATTTGAAGAACTGCAAAATGATCTCAATAATGACCTTGAACCTTTAATGACATCAATCGACGAATCACTTTTCAATAATAAGCTTAAAGGTGTGAAAGCTAATGTGGAAAGTTTACGCAACAAAATCGATAGTACTGAAGCTAATGCTCAATATCTCGATAGTCAGGTTGATGAATTGACAGATATTGAAGACAATCTGCGTGTGGACATTATCCAGGTCAAAGAAAAGTATCGTGATCTTCAGTCAGAATATCAGACTGTACGTTATAAGATTGAAGGCTTTACCCCTGATATCTTAAAAGTTTTCTCTGGTATTGAAGAAGACTTCATGAAGCTTGAACGCTTAATGAATCGTAAATATTATAATGAAGCAGAAGAATACATTCATGATATCGACCAGAGTGTTGATCAGCTCATTTCCGATGTTGACAATCTGCCACAATATATTGGTGTTTTAAGACACTTAATGCCAAATAAAATCAAAGATATCGATTCCCTCATTTCGATGCTTAGCGATGATAAATTCGCTATGAATGAACTTAATGTTGAAAAACGTTATCAGGAAATTGAAACGGAATTAGGGGTTGCTACTGATTTAGTCAAGGAAATCAAAATTGATGAAGCCGGCAAACAGCTTGAAACAATGACTGATCATATTGAAGCCCTAGTCAATGATTTGACAAAAGAACGTGAATCCTATTTGAAATTCCGCGATCAGTGGCGTCGCTGCACAAATATGCTTGACCGTGTCCATGATGAATATAAAGATGCTTTAGTTGATTTCAATCATCTACAGACACTTTACATCATTGATGAACAGGAAGTTACAATCAATGCTACCTACCAGGAATTCAAAGATACTATTGATGAATATGATGTCATTCGTAAGAAATTGACAACTGGTGAATTCTCATATGCAAAAACATATGATAACGTTTCAAGCTTAATTGAACGTTTCAGCTCTCATGAAGAAGCCATCAAAGACTTCATCGCTCAGCGTGATACATTCTACATGCAAGAACGACGTGCCTATGATGAACTTGACAGTATTAATATTGTATTATTAGAAATCAAGTCAGAAATCAAAAACCATCACTTGCCAATGATCAGTGAGGCTTATAAAGATTACATCGCTGATTCTTATGAAAAGGCAAGAGAAATCGAAGCCATCAGTTCGGTACGACCAATCAATCTGAAAGAACTCACCAGCAAGGTTGATGGTGCCCGTGATGTTATTTCGAAATTGTATGATAACGTTCATCACTTAGTTGTCACTGCTGAAATGGTCGAAGAAGCGATCGTCTTTGGCAACCGTTATCGTTCATCATTCTTAGAAGTCAACACTGAATTGACAAAGACAGAAGTGCTCTTTAGAAATGGTGAATATACTAAAGCCCTGGCAACTGCCATTGATATTATTGAACGTATCAAACCTGGCAGTTATGAAGAACTCATCAAGCGTCAGGAAAATCGCATTCAACCAGAGTCTGCTTAGGCAGACTTTTTTCTATGGCTCACAATTGAAAAAGTTGTCATTTCATGGTATAAGTGTACGTAGCGAAAGAAGGGATGGACAATGATTTATCTGGATTATGTTGCCACAACACCATTAAGTGACGATATTTATCAAACGTATACACAATTATTAAAGAAATACTTTGCGAATGCGGATAGCGCCTATCGTCTAGGTTATGAGGTCAATCGCTTAATGGAAACCTCACGCGCAAAAATTGCTTCGATGCTGCATGTCAAAGAAGATGAATTGATCTTTACATCATGTGCCTCGGAAGCGAATAACCTTGCCATTAAAGGTGTGGCTTTCCAATATCAGAACCGTGGCCGTCATATCATCACTACGGCGATTGAACATTCCAGCGTCGCTAATACTTGCCGAGAGTTAGCGGAAGTTTTTGGCTTTGAGGTTGATTATTTATCAGTTGACAATCAGGGACATATTGATCTTGAAGAATTAAAATCATTGATTCGTCCAGATACCATTTTAGTGACCACGATGTATGTCAACAATGAGATTGGTGTCATCAATCCTATCAAAGACATTGCCAAAATCATTAAGACAGTCAATCCAAAAACCAAATATCATGTTGATATGGTCCAGGCTTTAGGTAAACTGCCTGTGGATTTAAATGATATTGATCTTGCGACATTCTCAGCCCATAAGATTTTTGGCTTAAAGGGCAGTGGCTTACTTTATAAAAAACATTCAACAACTCTAGTACCGCTTATCAATGGTGGCCAACAGGAATTTGATTTACGTGGAGGCACTTCCAATGCTTGCACTAATATCGTTCTTGCGAAGACAATTCGTCTCGCTTTAGAAAGTCAGAAAGCACATTATGATTATGTGAAAAAGCTGAATGACTTCATGCGTGAAGAAATCAAAAAACGTGAAGCTCTGGTGATCAATTCACCTGAAGATGCTTCACCATTTATCCTCAATATTTCTGCACCTCATTATAAACCAGAGGTTCTGGTTCATGACCTTGAAAGCAGTGGTATCTATATTTCAACCAAGAGTGCCTGTTCTTCGAAAGCGACCGAAGCGTCGCATACACTTGCAGCTATGCATCTCGATGAAGAGGTGGCAATCAGTGCACTCAGACTATCATTTTCTCATTTGACGACAATGGATGAACTGAAAACATTCTTGAAGGCACTGGATGAAAGCCTCACAAGAGTGAGAAAGCAGAGGTAATTATGCAGGCTGATTATATTATTGTTCGTTTTGGTGAACTGACAACTAAAGGTAAAAACAGAAAGAACTTTTCTGCCCGTTTATTACGCAATACAAAAGAAATCCTCAGTGGCTTTACCCGTTTGACTTATCGTCTGACATTTGACCATATCTATATTATGCTCAATGGTGAAAATCCTGATGATGTTTGTGAAGCGTTGAAGAAAGTCTTTGGGATTCATTCGTTTTCTGTATGTTACAAAATCGAACCTGATTTAGACCAAATCAAACAGGCAGCAGCAGAAATCATCAATAACTATGAAAAAGAGGCTTTCACATTTAAAATCAATACAAAACGTAATGACAAGAATTTCCCGATGATGTCAATGGAAATCAACCGTGCAGTGGCTGGTTATGTCTTCCATCATACCGATAAACAGTTGAAAGTCGATGTTCATGATCCCGACTTAATGGTCCGCATTGAATTGCGTAAAGATGCTGCTTATGTCATGGATAACGTGATTTTAGGTGCTGGAGGTTATCCAGTAGGTATTGGCGGTAAAGCTTTATTGATGCTGAGTGGTGGTATCGATTCACCAGTAGCTGGCTACTTAGTCATGAAACGTGGTATCGATATTGAATGCATCCATTACGCATCACCACCATATACAAGTGATCTTGCAAGAGAAAAAGTGCTTGATTTATTGAATGTCTTAAAGGATTACAACCATGGTGGTATTCGTATTCATATCGTGCCATTCACCAAGCTGCAGTTATCTGTTTATCAGAATACTGATGAATCTTATGCGATGACAGTCATGCGCCGTATGATGTACCGCATTGCTGAAGGTGTGGCCAAAAAACGTAACATCAAAGCGATTGTCAACGGTGAAAGCATTGGCCAGGTCGCTTCACAGACACTTGATTCAATGAATACGATCAATCAGGTTATTACAACGCCAGTCATTCGCCCGGTAGCTTGTCTTGATAAGCTGGAAATCATTCGTATTGCTGAAAAGATTGGCACTTATGGTATTTCAATTAGACCATATGAAGATTGTTGTACGATCTTTACACCTAAAAATCCTGCAACTAAGCCAAAGGATTATAAAGCAGAAGCTTATGAAGCAAAATGGGATTATGCGGCAGAAGTTCAGGAGTGTATTGACAATATTGAGACAATCGTGGTCAATGCCAACTATAAAAATGACGAGGATTTATTCTAAAAAATCCTCGTTTTTTTCAATCAATCTCCCCTTGATATGGGTATTAAAATTCGCTATAATACACTAGAACACGAAGAAGAGGAACATGGATAGCCATTGCACTTAAAGAGAGGAAGGGTCAGGTGGAAGCCTTCTAGATGCAGACTATTGAATTCGCCTTGGAGTGCAAGTTAATCCTTGCCGTTACACAGCGTTAATGTGAATTAAGAGCACAGATCAAGGATCTGTGAACTAGGATGGTACCGCGGTTAATGTCGTTCCTATAGAGGGGACGATTTTTTATTTTGAGGAGGAAAAACAATGGATGAATTACTAAAGATTAGAGAAGAAGCCATTAGAAGAATTAAAGAAGCCTCTAATCTTAAAGACTTGAATAGTGTCAGAGTATCATATCTTGGTAAGAAGAGTCCTATTCAGGCCGCAATGAAGTCAATGAAGACGATGAAACAGGAAGATCGTGCATCTTTCGGTAAAATTTCAAATCAGGTCAAACAGGAAATTGCCAAAGCTATTGAAGAAATGAAGGCAAATCTTGAAGAAGCTGAAATGAATGCCAGACTCGCTAGTGAACGTATTGATATCACATTACCAAGTAATGTGGTGCCAATTGGCTCATTACATCCAATTTCAGTTGTCAAAGACGAATTAGAAGAATTATTCCTTGGTATGGGTTATGAAGTTGCTGAAGGTCCAGAAGTCGAAACTGATATCTTCAACTTCCAGTATATGAACCTGCCAAAGGGTCACCCTGCAAGAGATATGCAGGATACATTCTATATTGATGAAAATACCTTGATGCGTACTCATACATCTCCAGTCCAGGCTCATGTCATGCTTGAAAAAGAAGGTAAGGGCCCTATCAAAGTTATTTGTCCAGGTAAGGTTTACCGTCGTGACGATGATGATGCAACTCATTCACATCAGTTCGCTCAGTGTGAAGGTCTTGTCATCGACAAGAACATCACTATGGGTGATTTAAAAGGTACATTAGAAGTTTTTGCGAAACATATGTTTGGTGAAAAACGTGAAATTCGTTTAAGACCTTCTTACTTCCCATTCACAGAACCAAGTGTTGAAGTTGATATTTCATGCATGAACTGTGGTGGTAAAGGCTGTAATATCTGTAAAGGTACTGGCTGGATTGAAGTCTTAGGTGCTGGTATGGTCAACCCTCACGTTTTAGAAATGTGTGGCTTTGATCCAGAAGTTTATCAGGGCTTTGCTTTCGGTATCGGTCTTGAACGTTGTGCAATGTTGAAATATGGTATGGATAATATCAGAGATTTCTTCAACAACGATTTACGTTTCTTGGAACAATTCAGTAGAAAGGGGTAGAAGACAATGCTTGCAAGTTTAAAATTATTAAATAACTATGTCAAAGTTGATGACCAGGATGCTGCTGAATTAGCTGAGAAAATCACGCGTGTTGGTCTTGAAGTTGAAGACTTAAAAGAATTAGCTTATGCCACTCAATTAGTAGTTGGCTATGTTGAAGAATGTGTTGAGCATCCTGACAGTGATCATTTACATGTTTGCCAGGTAAGAATTGGTGACGATGAAGTACAGCAGGTTGTTTGTGGAGCACCTAATGTAGCAGCTGGCCAGAAAGTTATGGTAGCTTTACCAGGTTGTGAATTACGTGGCGGCAAGATCACAAAATCAAAAATCCGCGGTGTCGAATCTAATGGTATGATTTGTTCTGTTGCTGAATTAGGCATCGATCAGCGTTTACTTCGTCCTGAAGATAAAGATGGTATCGCTGTTTTACCTGCAGATGCACCTATTGGTGCTGACGCCCTTGATGTCTTAGGTTTAAGAGATTATATCCTTGATATCTCATTAACACCTAACCGCTCTGACTGTATGGCTATTCAGTCACTTGCTTATGAAGTTGGTGCTGTTTTAGGCAGAAAAGTCACTTTACCAGAAGTTAAGAAATATGATGAATTACCAAGCGATTTAACAGTTGATGTGGAAACACCATTATGTCCATTCTTTGGTATCAAGCTTGTGAAAGGTGTTGTCACTAAAGAATCACCTGAATGGTTACGTAATTATTTGATGGCATCAGGTGTAAAACCAATCAACAACGTTGTTGACATTTCTAACTTTGTCATGATTGAAACTGGTCAGCCAATCCATATGTATGACTATGACAAGATGAAGAAAAAAGGTTTCGTCATCAAGACTGGTTTTGATGTCACTACAACATTATTAGATGGTATTGAATATCAGATTTTACCAACTGATTTAATCGTTTCAACTGATGATGGTATCGGTTGTGTCGCTGGTGTCATGGGTGGTAATGATACAAAGATTGATGAAAATTCAGTCAATATCTGCATTGAAGCAGCTACTTTTGATGCCCCTACATTAAGAGCAACTGCAAGACGTATGAATGATTTAACTGATGCTTCTCAGCACTTCATTAAAGGTGCTGTTGATACAGCAAGTTCATTACGCGTTTTAGATCGTTGTGCTGACTTATTAGTTCAGCTCGCTGACGCTAAAGAGGTTTATGAAACTGTCTCAACACCACTTGATATTCCAGAAAAGGTTGTTGAAGTCAGCGTTGAACGTGTCAATGGTTTACTTGGCACTTCATTAGATGCAGCTGCCATCAGTGAAGTCTTCGATGCTTTAGCATTCACTTACAAAATCGACGATGATGTCTTCAAAGTCACAGTACCAACATATCGTAACGATATCACAATGGCTGCTGACCTGATTGAAGAAGTCGCTCGTGTTTATGGTTATGACAATCTGCCATCAACATTACCATTTATGGAAGCTACTCATGGCGTATTGACAGAAAAACAATTCAAAGAAAAAGTCATCAGAGATACTTTAGTTGACTTAGGCTTACATGAAGTCTTGACTTATACTTTAACATCTGAAGATTGTGTCAATGATTTCAATCTGTTCCATCCATTTGATCACACAGTCAAGATGATGTCTCCACTTAGTGAAGAAAGAAGTGTTGTCAGAAAATCATTGATTCCTTCATTATTACAGACAATCAAGTACAATCAGGATCATGCCAATAAAGATGTATGCATCTTCGAAATCAGTAATTCATATTCAGACAATGAATTATCATTGTTGGCAATCGCTGGTACAGGTGCTTATAAATCAGTACCATGGATTGGTCATCGTGAAATGGTTGACTTCTATCTGATGAAAGGTTTTGTTGAAGTCTTAGCGAAGAAGTTCAATATTGAACCTAACCGTTACACATTAGAACGTGTTGAAAAAGACAACAAAGACTTCCATCCTGGTAAGAGTGCTTATATCATTATCAATGGTAAGAAGATGGGTGTCATCGGTCAGCTTCATCCATTAAAAGCTAAGAAATATGGTGTTAAAAATACTTATGTAGCTGAACTGAACTTAACTGATTTATTAACAGTTCGTACTAAGAAATTGACATTCGCACCAATTCCACAATATCCATCAGTCTCTCGTGACCTGGCATTAGTAGTTGATGCTGATGTACCAGCTCGTGACATCGAACGCGTTATTTCACGTGCATCCAAGTCGTTAGTGAAAGCAATGACAATCTTCGATGTATACGAAGGCGAACATATTGAAAAAGGTAAGAAGTCAGTTGCGATTTCATTACAGTTCCAGGATCTTAAACGTACTCTTGATGATAAGACAATCAATGATGTTACTGAACGTATCCTTGATGAACTCGACAAGCAGTTACATGCAACATTAAGATCATAATTACTATTGACTAAAAGAGTCCTAATGTATGAAATAATACACTAGGGCTCTTTTTTTGATGGATGACAGCCACAATATCAAGATTATGTGCCGTGACTTTGGCTTTTTAAGTATTCTTAGATTTTCCTTAAGGTGATGGATGAGGTATTGAATTTAGTGATACCTGATGATACTATAATGCCGGATATTGAGAAAAGGAGGTCCATGTTATGATCACATTATTTTTAATGATTTTCTTTATGATTATGATGCTTTCAGTCGTCATCGAAATTTTCTTTGGAATGGTCAAGTTGGCATGGGCTATGCGCTATGTCATCTTCTTCGTATTTGTACTTTTCCTTATTGGTGCACTATAATCATCATTTTTATCTTTCTGACACTAAAGGTGGGACAACATAGTCCCACCTCTATTTTTTTATCTGACGATATGGTATACATCTAATTTCCTGCTCGAGTGCATCATGATTAACGAGTGATAACAGCTGAGCCGCCTTGATTTCGTAGTTCAGGGTATTAGATGAATAATCACTGATTTTGGTGATGATTGGTAAACTGGTTTGTTTTTTGAGTGTTTTAATAGCTGCCTGACCTTTGATTGATAGTCCTAGTAAGCGGATATAGTCGAGGGTCATCGCCTGTTTGATAGCTGTTTTGGTATTGTTCATTAGAATATGGATGAACATACGCTGGATGCGGCTGCGGGTATATCGTCTTGATGTCAGGGCATTGATGAGTTCTTCCATCGAAGCAGTATGAATGACGACTTTACGCAGTAAATCATCCAAACCTTCATCGACAAGATGAATGTCTTCAAGATGATCGTTGAATAAAATGTTGTAACGTAACAATTCATAGAAATCATCAAGGCGATAGAGTGGCTGATCGTTATAATGATGATAACCAGGTAATTGATCACTTACGTCCTGATGTTCATAGAGTGCCTGGCGTAAAGCACTTGCAGAAGCTAAAGTCGTGATGGTATTGTCGTGATAATCGCCAATACGTTTAATGGCATGAGGAATGATATTATAGCCGTGACTGACGATTTCTTTGACATAACACAATCCCAGGATATCATTTGGAGTTCTGACCTCTTTATGAGTAATGATTTTGAGTGCCTGATTGCAGGCATCAGGATAACGCAATCCCTGATCCATCGCTTCTTTTACAAGGCGATCATAGTCAACCTGATTGTCGCTAATCGCTTTGGCAATCGTGATAAGTTCACTGACCTGACCATCTTCACTGCCAAAGACTAAATCAGTGACACCTAATTCATTCAATAAATATAAAGCTGCATAAGCAAAATAATCAGCGCTTTGGACCGTGTAAACAAAAGGCAGCTCAATCACGATGTCTACCCCTTGTTCAACCGCGATTTGACTACGGATGGTCTTATTGATGATTGCAGGTTCACCTCGCTGTACAAAGGCTCCTGACATAACTA
>JAGBPZ010000046.1 GCA_017633115.1 Erysipelotrichaceae bacterium
AGGATATTGACTTTAACCGTACCTAATGTTGTAACAACATCATTCAACAGATTTGGACGGTCGAGACCAACAATTTCCAAATCAGCACTATAACGTTTATCGGTAATACTTGGATAATCCCAATAGACATCAATCAAACGTCCTGGTGTCACATGCATAATATTTGGACAGTCACGGCGATGAACTTTGATTCCCTGACCTTTAGAAACGAAGCCAATAATATCATCACCTGGAATCGGATTACAACATTTCGAAATCTGCATCTTTAAGCCTGAGACATTCTTAACACCAATACCAATACTGCGTTTATCCTGATTCTGACGCTGAACGTCATTGTTACGACGCAACATTTTCGCCAGTGAATCAAGGAACCCGCCTCTGTTTGGTAAAGCCTTATCGATGATCTGTGATGGTGTGATTTGTTTCTTACCAATCAGCATCAACAATTCATCGAAATTACGGGCACCAAAAGAGCCATAATATTCTTTATAGGTATCACCATCACAATACATCTTTTCATCAAGATTACGACTGCGTACTTCATCACGCAGCATCTTACGACCTGCATCGATGTTGTCTTTCTTGCTGGCAGCTTCCTGACGGGAAATGTATTGTCTGATTTTATTACGGGCACTTGCGGTTTTGACGAACTTCAGCCAGTCTTCACTTGGTGATGCGTTCTTAGAGGTTTTGATTTCACAGACATCACCAGTATTGAGCTTAGTATCGATTGGCACCATGACGTTATTGACAAGAGCACCAAAGGCATGGTTGCCAACTTCGGTATGGATGCGATAAGCAAAGTCAATAGGTGTGGCACCATTAGGTAATTCGACGATTTTACCTTGTGGTGACAAGATGTAGACATTCGCTTCAAAAATATCACGTCTTAGCGTATTGTAGAATTCCTGAGCTTCATCATCGACATTTTCTTCACTCATAGTGATAAATTGTCCAAGCCACTGAAGCTTCTGACCAATTTCTTTCTGCTCCTCTTTAGCGGAATAAGGTCTGCCTTCTTTGTAACGCCAATGGGATGCAACGCCTCGTTCCGCAATCTCATCCATTTCTTCAGTACGGATCTGGATTTCAAAGATATGACCATCTTCACCAATGACTGCCGTATGAAGGGACTGATACATATTTGGCTTAGGCATCGCAATGTAATCTTTGAAACGTCCTGGGAGTGGACGATAATGTTCATGAATGACACCCAATACCGCATAACAGGCTGGTTTATCTTTTAAGATGATTCGTAAAGCGTTCAAATCATAAAGTTCATCAAATCGTTTATGCTGAACGACCATTTTTTTATAGATTGAATAGATATGTTTAGCACGACCTTTGATACGATATTCGAAATGATTGTCATCAAGAATCTTCTGAACTGCTGCCTGCATCTTCAAGACAGATTCACGACGTTCACTGCGCTTTTGTTCAAGCAATTCTGAAATATCGTTATAGGCTTTTGGGTCAAGATAGAACAGACATAAATCTTCTAATTCTATACGGATATCGCTGATACCTAGACGATGCGCAATTGGCGCATAAACTTCTAACGTCTCACGGGCAATACGCTGTTGTTTTTCTGGAGGCATAAATTCCAATGTACGCATATTATGGAGACGGTCTGACAGTTTGATCAGAATGACACGAATATCCTTGGCCATGGCAATATAGATTTTACGATGGTTTTCGGCATAGAGTTCACTTTCATCCATATATGGCATCTTGTTGATCTTTGTAACACCTTCAACAAGGGTTGTTAATTCTTCGCCATATTTACCAAACTCTTCAACCATCTGGGCGTGAGTGATCCCGCAATCTTCCATGACATCATGAAGGAACCCGGCAGCAATCGTGACTGGTCCAGTCTGCAGTGTTGCTAAGATATAAGCAACCCAGATGAGATGCACTGTATATGGTTCACCGCTGCGTCGTTTCTGACCAACGTGCTTTTCCATGACGTAGTTATAAGCATGTGTAATGAGTTCTAATGATTCTTCATTGCTGATATAAGTTTTGACAACTTCCATCACATCTTCAAATGTCACAGTGTCGCCTGCACCTTTGTATTCCACGATTGTCACCTCCATTCTTTCATGACATTATTATAACCCTTTTTAATCAATGAGAAAGTAACTTTTAATGATTTCATTTATTAATAATCTAAAAAGGCCTTATCGGCCTTTTCTGATTAGTAGTGTAAAACTGTAAATACGTCGTGATCTCCGAGTAATTCTTCACCTTTAAGGTCATCTAAAGTGATAACGAATGCACAACCTACAACAATGCCACCCATCTGTTCGACGAGTTCAACTGCCGCATTAACAGTACCACCTGTAGCTAATAAGTCATCAACAACTAAAACTTTCTGACCAGGTTTAATACTATCTTTATGCATGAAGATTTCGTTAACACCATATTCTAAAGTGTATCTACGACTAACAGTTTCTCTTGGTAATTTGCCAGGTTTTCTGACTGGAACAAAACCAACACCTAATTCAACTGCAACAGGGCAGCCAAATAAAAAGCCTCTTGCTTCAGGACCAACAACGACATCAACGTCTTTGTCCTTTGCATAATTTACGATTAAATCAATTGTTTCTTTATAAGCTGCAGCGTCCTGCATCAAAGGTGTAACATCTCTGAAAAGGATACCTTCACTTGGGAAATCAGGAATATCTGCGACATAGTCTTTCAAATTCATTTTGCGTGTGCCTCCTATACATGTGAAATTATATCACAAAATCACTGAAAAAAAATGAAATGGACCAATAAATTTGTACAATTCACTTTATTTCACAACAATACCAAATAGACCTGCGAGTTGTATACATTGCATCTCACTGACAACCATTCCTTTAAGTGAACGCTGATCAATTGAAATACCGTCAATATCACATGTTGACACATCAATGCCCTGCATGTTGACATTCAAAAATTCACAGCTCGTTAACTGCGAGTCTTTAAACTCAACCTTCATTAAGCGGTGATCAAAGAACGCACTATCACTTAAATCACAGTGACTAAAAAGTACTTTCTTAAAGTCTGCTTCACCAAAGTTAGTATAATGCATCATACAATGTTCAAAGCAAACATCCTGTAGGCTTGTATTCTTAAAAGTTGTCCCTACCATCTTACAATTGCGGAAAATCACTCTGCCTAGTAAAACATCATCAAAATGACGATTGGACAAGTCACAATGATCAAAAATCACATCCAACATTGCTACATGATCAAAAGTGATTGGCTGACAATCCACATCGATGAACTGACAGGAATCGATTGTCTGATGACTCAGAGCTATTGGCCTTGTTGGTGACTGATTGATTTTAGCACCATAAAGTAAATCCTCATAATCATCAGTGACCCAGTCACGTTCTTCAAGATATTTGATTTTTGGTTTAACTATATTCAATGACATAAAGAGCCTCTCTCATTACTAGTTGCCAAATTCAATTGACCCTGCTTCAGGACGGGAATAAGTGTCAGAACAACGCATGCCATTTTTAAATCCTGACAACTTAAATGAATACTCATAGTCGCATTTAAATGTCAATGTATACTGTTTGCCATGATAAATAGCCGTTGTCGCTTCATCGTCATCAAATTCAGCCACATGAGTTTTAAAGATCAATTTCTTTTCATCGTAGTGATTGCCTTTTTCATCACAGATTTGATAGAACGTGAATTCAAAAGAAGAGCTGTCTAATTGCTTAATAACGGCTTCACACATATAAGGTGTGCCACCTTCTGGAGAATTATAGTATTCTCCACTTTTCAGATTATACTTAGCTACAACATCTTTGGCTGGCTCCTCTTCAGTTGTATTCTCCGTTGTTTCTTCAGTCTGAACAACAGATGAATCATCATTTTGGACAATACTGACATCACTCTGATCTGGAGTGATAGACGAATCAGCTTTCTTTGGTGAACATCCCACCACTAATGCGAGCAATAAGATACAAATAATTCTTTTCAACATTTTGATCACCTTACTTCATAAATTGATATAACTACATCCCTATTTTAACATCTGTGAGCACAAGCAAAAAGATATATCGTGTTTAATACGATATATCTTTTGATTCCATTTCGGCTTTCCCTAAAATAGTGAGACCAAGTTGGGACGACATACAATTGATTAATAGTATAATAAAAACAGGAAACAACCTTTAACGGTAGGTGGTTATGCCTTGGGCGATTGCCCAGGGATTGGAAACTCTGTTGACATAGATAATTTTTATATCGTATGAAACAGAGGTGATTTTATAACTTACTATCAAATCATATCGTTAATAATTGCGGGCTTGTCCCTCATTATTTCGATGATTTCACTAGTCGTGAAATTGCTGCTTGAAATCATTCAGGCAAACAAAAAGTAACTACCTCTTAACTTTGGAATTTTGGTAGTTACTTTGCCAAATAAATCCAAGGCATAACCGCTTATCGGTTGTTTCCTTACAGCTCATATTATAAATCAAAAATCGTATGAGTCAATCAACACATCTAACAAGTGTCGACTCTATTTGTCAAAAATATCGCTTTAAAAAACTTATGTATAGTGAAAAAAAGATATATCGCCTTTCACGATATATCTTTTTATCTTAATCAGTTAATAACTTGATGGCGTTATGATGATAGATCTGTTCGCGAATATCATCATAATCTTTATTGTCATCTAAATGCCTTTTCTTAGCCTGAATGACAGGAGCGGGTGAATGTGGAAAGTCACTGCCATAGACGATATGATCATCTTTCGCAATCATACGAAGCATACTCAGATGATTTGGTTCTGGATCACCCGCAATGTCAAAATAGAGTTTCTCGATTTCAGCATCGACATCAACAGTATCCATCATACCCATCCCTGCAAGAATACCTGAAACACCTTTAAAACGTTGCTTCATATATGGCAGGAATGAACCACAATGAGGTACAACAAAGCGGATATTTGGATAACGAGTCATCGTACGGTGGGCAATCATGTTGATTACAGCTCTAGTTGTATCAGCTGGATATTCATAAATAGCGGCTACCGTCCCCGTAATGACATTGTCAGGTCTTAAACGAGCACGACATGGATGAATGATCACAAGTGCATGACGTTTATTCCATTCTTCCATGACTGGATCAAATTGTGGATCACCTAAGTAAATACCACCCATATTTGTCGCTACTTTAACACCAAGTGCACCTAATTCATCCATCGCATAGCGTGTTTCTTTAATTGTACCTTCAACATCTGGCAAAGGCATAACGGCGACAAAACCAAAATCATCAGAATTATCTTTCACAATTGCTGCGACTTCTTCATTGACTTGACGGGCAGCAATACATGCTGCTTGACCATCACCATTATAGATATGAGGCACTGGTACTGAAAGAACAGTGTAATCAATACCTGCACCCTTCATAAAGTCGAGATGATCTTCCACGCTCCATTTTGGTAATGGAAAACCATCCTCAACAAGAGGGTCAATACCTAAGTCATCCATTGCCTGACGAAACGCAGGTGTCACTGGATGAGCATGGAAGTCAATACATTGGTACTGCGATAAATCCTTCATGTCCGCCTCTTTATTTTTTTAAAACGTAAGCTTCACCAGGAACTAGAACTTTTAAGCGTTCTGGATTAACAATGGCTTTAGCCAATTTTTCAGGATCCCCATTAAATGTAGACCAGTCTGGTGCATCAACACTACCCCAATGGATAGGAATAAGGATGGCATTTGGATAAGCGTTACATAATTTGACAGCACCATCAAATGTGATATGCCATTCATTATCAGAAAAGTCTAATAAGATGACATCAGGTTCTTCATAATGAAGCTGTTCTTCCAATAATTTTGAATCACCTGGCATCCAGATCTTACCATCTGGTGTATCCATATAGAAGCCACAGTAATCTTCGCGTTTCCATTCACGGAATGAATATTTCTTTGAACCATTCTGCCAGTTATGCCATGCAGGTGTGACCTTACAATGAATGTTGCCTACATCGAATTCATCACCAATATCATGACCTACACCAGGAATATTGTCTTCTCTCATTTGTGAAGCAACATACTGGGTGCTGTGATAAGCTTCTGTGACATCTTCAACATCATGAATTGTCATTCTAGAGAAGTGGTCATTATCGATATGGGTCACTAAGATACCATCAAGACGGACAACTTCTTCAGGTTTGATTGGTGGTTCCATTGTCAAAGGCATATCAAAGCCTTCTAACACAGGGTCAATCATGATAACAGTACCACGAGAATTGACCATAGCAGCACCACCTGTCAGCCAGCGTACTTCAGTATTGTCGATTTGACCAAAAGCAGCTTCAGTAATGTGTTCTTCATGAGTAGGAACAGCCATACCTTTTTCATTAATTTTTGAGTTCATAAAAACCTCCTTATATTGCACTACAAATCTTTAATTGTTAATATTGTAGTATAATCATAAGCCTTAGAGGTTACTCTAAGGCAAGCGTTTAAGGAGAAAAAATGGATACAAAGTTTTATACAATTAAAGACATTTCAAAGATGACTGGATTGAGCGCTCATACCCTTCGTTTCTATGATAAAGAAGGATTATTACCTTTTGTTAAACGTGATAAAAATGGTGTGCGTGTTTTTACTGAAGATGACTTTGAAGCCCTCTATACCATTTCAGTATTAAAAAATGTTGGTATGCCAATTAAAAAGATCCATGAATTCATGGACCTCTATGTTCAGGGTAACAGTACCATTCCCCAACGTCGTGCTCTCTATGAAGAACAGCGTGTCATAGTCAAAAAACAAATTGAGGAACTTCAGGAAGTACTAGAATTCATCGATTATAAATGTTGGTTCTTTGAAGAAGCCGAAAAGCATCATGATATCAATTACTATAAAGCGTTCCCAGAAGAAGAATTGCCAGAACAAATCAAAGTGTTCCTCAACAAAGTCAAAGAGTTTTCTGAAAAAGTATAAAAGCTGAATCAATCATACTATTTTTTGAAATAAATCGTGATTTTTTAAAAATGACCTTGCGTCAGGTATTGCTTATAACGCTGCGTTATAAGCTAATCTGAGCTTAGGAGGTGAAAAGCTATGTCAAAATACACAACTGGAGAAATGGCTAAACTATGTGACATTACCGTTCGCACTGTTCAATACTATGACAACAGAGGCATTCTTGTTCCTTCTGAATTATCTGAAGGAGGCAGACGTCTTTATAGTGAGGATGATGTGAAGCGCATGAAGATTATTATCTTTTTACGTGAGCTTGGTTTATCCATCAAAGACATTTCAAAACTGCTTTCAGAAGAAGATCCTGGAAGTGTCATTAAGCTGCTGCTTGATCAACAGGCAGATGCGCTTAAAGAAGACATCGAGCAAAGTCAGGATAAGCTCAATAAAGTCGAAAGCCTGAGAAAAGAAATAAGAAGTATTGAAGAATTCTCAGTTGAATCAATTGGTGACATAGCCTATACAATGTCAAACAAAAAGAAACTGTCACGTATCCATCGTAACTTATTAATCACTGGTTTACCAATTAGTATCCTGCAATGGGTTGCTATCATCTTAATCTTTGTGAAGCATATATGGTGGCCTTTACTTGCATGGCTTGCCATTGCCCTTATTTATACTTACTTCATGAGCAAATATTATTTCACTCATGTGGCTTATATTTGCCCTCACTGTCATACGATTTTTCAGCCATCAATCAAAGAAGGCTTATTTGCGAATCATACATATTCCACACGTAAACTAACTTGTCCAAATTGCGGGCGTCATGGTTTCTGTGTTGAAGTCGCTAAAGAGGAAGAATCATAAGTCTTATAATGAGTTAACGGAGAGCTCGCGCTCTCCGTTTTTTTATTTTATAGTTTGTGTATCTTTATGATGTCTGCGAACAATCAGGTAAGATAGTGTCACTGTACATATTGCTACAACAATGAAACGTAATGAATTCACTCTAACAATTAAACCTAAGATGTTATTGAAGAATGGATGAATCATGTAGACATATAAGCTTAATTCACCAAAATAACGATACTTTGTCGATAATGGATGATGCAGAGCAAAGCTGAATAATAATGGCGCACTGATCATCAATGCGAGATAACCATTACCATCATAAGGCTTCATTGCCTGCATGATTAAAGCTTCAATAATTAAAAGAATGACCGATAAGATGACAAGAATAAGTGGTGGATCAATATCGTGTTTTTTCAGCAAAGCACCAATTGAAACAAACAGTATTGATGAACAAAGTCCTGCCTGTGGCCATGTCCAAAAGTTCGTATGCATGATAGCATATTTTTGAATCATGGTCCCCGTAAATAAAACACTGTAACTGTCATTGGTCATCATAAATAAATAGAGAATCAAACCAATGATGATGCCTGGAATAATGATTCCCTTCTTCCACAATGGTCTAAGAATCAATAAGGTGATAATCAAAGAAATCAAATACCAGTAAATACACCCAATACCAACTGTGAAAAAGCGACGAATCAAAACTGGCACTGTTATTCCACCCATCAATAAAGGAGCGGTATAAATAATCAGTTCAACTGCTTCAAAGGTGAGATAGATCTTTAAAAGCTTTTTCAAATATGATGAGGTATCACGC
>JAGBPZ010000047.1 GCA_017633115.1 Erysipelotrichaceae bacterium
GTCTTGACCTGAATTATCACCACTATCATCGACGTAATTGAGTGGCGAAGAGAATTTCAAATAAAGCATCGATCCACCTGTAATCAAAGCTAAGGCAAGAACTGCGGCAATGACGATACGCCAATAGACTTTACGTGGTCTTTTAACATCCTGATCATAAGATGAGTAAGTGTCATAACTTGTATAAGAATGGTCATAATCTGATTCATTATACTTTGGAAAAGTATGATCACGTGACATCTCTTCGCGATAAATCGCATCATCGTGCTGATAACCACTTTGAGAACTGTGTGTACTTTGCGCATAAGTTGCTTGATCGATACGCTTTTCCAACTGCGCCCCACAATTCTGACAGAATTTAGCTCGATTGAGGTTGGCACTGCCACAATACTCACAAAATTGGAATTTTTCGCCACAATGACTGCAGAATTGAGAGTCATCAGACACCATATTCATACAATTTGGACATTTAATCATACATAACACCTTCTTTAATAATTGTTGTCATCATCAACGATTTCTTCTTCAATGTACCTTTCATAGTCATCATCAACAACCTCTTCCTTGACGATTCCATCATCGAATTCTTCCTTAACGATATCAGCATCAATAATATCATCACTCGACACCGTCGTATTGGTATAAGTCGTATAGTTATGATACTCATCACGAGGCTCAGGTTTTTTAGCAAAGAAATGATAATAAATGAATAGACCAATGGATATACCTAAAACGACTGGCCACAAGAAAATAAAGATACGTAAAATCAAAGCAAAAACCACTAATAAAATAATGAACACGAAAATGCTTTCCATATATGTCTCCTTTATTTTAAGCGAAATAAGTCGGCCATATCGACATCAAGGCCAATCGCAAATTTTTCTATGGCACGAAGTGAAACGTTACGACGTCCGTTTTCAACATCGGATATATAGTTTTTTGACAAGCCTGAACGCCAGGCCAGTTCTTCCTGAGATATTTTCTGAAACATGCGAATTTCTTTGATACGATGTCCAAAGCGCTGTTCTATAGGCTGTTTCATAACTATTTCTCCGTTAACCCAAGCTTTTTAGCTTCGGTTTCAATCTTTTTAAAGTAACGTGACAATGTTGCTTTACTGATGGCTTCATCGTACTCACTTTCATATGCTTCGACAAGTTCTTTGAGGGTTGCATCCTGATTGTCAAGACGTATCAAAGCAGCACGTTTAACACGTTCTGAAAGCAAAGACAAAGCATCCTGTTCGATGATATAACTAATGGCTCTTAGTTGCCTCATTGACGCATCAAAAGCCTTCATTTCATTCGCAATGTCACAGTTATTGATACGGTTATAATCGTTCGCAAATGAACGGCTGATACGTGTCGTTTCAAAGTCCGCTGCAGATTGGCTCGTGCCAACTGCACGAAGAAAATCACCAATCTTTCGTGCTGACTTTAAATAGACAACATACTTATTGCGTCGCTTGATAACCTTGGCTCGAAGCTCAAAACTATTCATCAATGAGCTGATGAAAATGGCATGATCTTCATCATTGACACTCATTTCCAAATGATAATTTGACGTTGATGGATCATTGACCGAACCACATCCAAGAAAGATACCAGCAAGATAAGCACGTCTTGTATCACTTGTATTGACGATTTTACCTGTTGGTATACTCAGGAATGTCAAGCCATCCATTAAATCAAGATCACTTAAAATCTGCTGAGGGTTGGAAACACGCAACATGTAGATATTGTTTTTCTTGAGTTTCATTTTTCGTGAAACACGTACTTCCATTTGGGGATCATAATACTCTCTTAGAAGTTTGAATGCCTTGGAGATGACTTTAGCGTTCTCACTGCGCAATGTCAGTAACATGCCATGACCAATAGCCAGTGAGCCTGTCATTTTGATCAACGCACAAAGCAAAGCTTTGCCTGAAGCAATATCAAAATCATTAAAGCATATTTCTTCTTTGACTTTTCTTGAGAACGATGGCATCTGTATTCACTTCCTAATGATCGGCATCACGATGATATTTGTAGATTTGATAGAACTGTTTGTAGTAGTCAGCAAAATAATTTGTCAGAGCAACTGAGCGGTGTTGACCGCCAGTACAGCCAATACCAAAGATAACCTGGTTCTTACCTTCAAGTTCATACTGTTCAAGCAGGTAACTATAAAAGCGCAACGCTTTTTCTAAGAACGCTCTGGTCTCAGGCTGTTCCATAACATAGTTGTAAACATCTTCATCATTACCTGTCTTATTGCGTAATGATTCAATATAAAATGGGTTAGGCAGAAATCTGACATCCAGCAATAAATCAGCATCTTCTGGTAAACCATATTTATAACCAAAAGACTCAAAAACAACTCTGAATGTCTGTACTGATTCTATATTAAAAGACGCCTCAAGCACATCCTGAAAACGTGGTGTCTTAAGATGTGTTGTATCAATGACAGTATCTGCCATGGCGATGACTTGTTCTGCTATTTTACGTTCAAGTTCAATAGCTTCACTCAATGATGAGGCACGATTGAGAATCAGCATTGGATGTGAACGGCGCGTAAACTTATATCTTTTAACAATGGCCTCATTTTCACAATCAAGGAACACAACTTTAACACTGATCCAATCAATGTTTGAGAGAACGCGAATAGCTTCTGTGGCATGATCAAGAGACAATGCCAGAGCAATTCTTGGATAATTGTGATTTTTGACAAGCTCACCAAATTCAGTTAAAAGCTCAACTGGAAGATTGTCGATGCAATAATATTTCATATTTTCGAAAACAACCATGGCGGTTGATTTGCCAGCACCAGACATACCAGTTACCAGAACGACATTTGTCTGTTTCATTCAGACCACCTCACTTCTAAAACTTAAGTATTTATTATTATAGCATATCACGTTCATAAATTTCTATGACTGCTCTTTATTTTCAGATTTCTCTCACATTCTTATTTATTCAAATAATGTCAGTAAATCATTAAAACTGTCAATGATGATATCACTGACCGCCTTTATGTCATCAAGCTTCGTTGACCAGGCAACACCTATTCCCTGCTGTTTAGCATTAATACCAGCCATAATATCAGAGACATTATCACCAATCATCACCGCTTTTGAAACACCTAGCTGATCCATAATCATGTAAATACCTTCAGGGTCTGGCTTGTAACGATGTTGCTGCTCCATGCCAATGACAAGATCAAAATAATGGTCTATACCAAATAACGACAATCCATATTCAGCAGCATCCTGACGTTTGGTCGTCAATATCGCCAACGGATAACCACGCTTTTTCAGTTCTTTTAAAACGGCTTCTTCATGAGGATAAGTCTTTGCCAAATCAGCATGGTGTTTGAAATTGAAGTCACGATAAGTCGCAATCGCTGCTGGAACGTCTTCCTCATCGAGAAAGCGGCCAAACGATTCCTCCAATGTTGGTCCAAACATAGAAAGGATAATCTCGTCACTTAAAACGAGCTCAGGATGAAAACAGTGAAACGCATAACGAAAAGACTGTTCAACAAGATAGTTAGTATCAAGAGCTGTACCATCAAGATCAAAAATCAAAACTGTATCTTTCATCGTCAATACCTCAAAAAAGGTGCCTTAGGCACCTGCTAAAATATCCTTCATTACTTCCAGGAAACGGTCCATCTGTTCGTCTGTACCAATCGATACACGCAGATATTGATCGATACGTGGCTGATTGAAATATCGTACAACAATACCTTCCGCACGCAACTTCATGAACAAATCTTTAGCGTTTGCGCTTTCGTGCTTGATAAAGATAAAGTTGGCACGGCTTTCTGGCATTGTAAAGCCCATTGCTTTCAGTTCTTTAACAACGCGCTCACGTGTTGCCATGACTTTAGCAGCATTGGCTTTAATGACATCGGAATCCTTAACTGAAGCTAATCCAATAGCCTGAGCTAATGCATCGATTGGGTATGAGTTGAAAGAATTCTTGACATCATAAAGATGAGAAACTAATTCTTCACTACCCATCGCTACACCTAAGCGAATGCCTGCAAGGCCACGGAATTTAGAAAATGTATGAATCACAAGAAGATTCTCGTAACGATCAATCAATTTGACAACACTGTCACCGCCAAAATCAACATAAGCTTCGTCAATTACGACAACACTGTTAGGATTATGACGAATCACATCCTCGATATCTTCAACAGTTACTGTTGAACCCGTTGGCGCATTCGGATTTGGGAAAATCACACCGCCGTTTTCTTTAAAATAGTCTTCCTTTGCGATTGAAAAGTCATCACGTAGTGGAACCAGTTCATAATCGATCTGGAACAATTCGCAATAAACAGGATAAAACGAATAAGTGATATCAGGAAACAAGATTGGTAAATCACTATTGAAGCAAGTCAGGAAAGTCAGCGCTAATACTTCATCGCTGCCATTACCAAGAAAAATCTGACGGTCCTTTAAGCCATAATACTCAGCGAGAGCATGGCGCAAATCTTCTGCATCGGCATTTGGATAAAGACGTAAACGATCCACTTCAAAGTCCCTGATGGCCTGTTTGACCAAACGACCTGGACCATAGGGATTTTCATTTGTATTGAGTTTGATAAGATTTTTTAATTTTGGCTGTTCCCCAGCAACATAGGGTTCGACAGCACGCAGGTTATTTCTCCAGCTCATGTGATATCTCCTTTACTTCCAATAGCCATAATATTTGTCAAATAATTCATCGTTATATTCATCCGCACCATCAAGATTTGAACTCTTGAAGACTGGTGGTTTGTGTCCCTGTTTCACAAGTTCATCAACAACATCAGCCATTAATGCCTGTGCAATGGCAACACCTGTGAAGTCCGATAAAGGACCTACAGGAATATCAAAGTTATCAATATAATAAGACGCATCACCTTCATCAGCACAGTTATCAATGACAACATCAGCGAGATCCGCAATCTTATAGCCAGATGAATGACGTGATGCCACACCTTTACCTGCCTTGACAGATGTAATCACAATAATTGAGAGACCTCGTTTTTTGGCTTCCAGACATAAATCAACTGGTACCGCATTACGACCCGAATTAGAAACCACCATTAATGTATCCTCAGCACTCATCTTATAAAGGTCTACCAAGTGATTGGCATAACCTTCGATACGTTCAACATACGTTGATTTAAGTGCCAGTTCATGAAGCATTAGTTCTGTTGGCAATACAGCATTGACATAAGCTAATCCACCAGCACGCAAATAGATTTCTTCCGCGATGATATGTGAATGGCCTGTGCCAAAGACATAAAAGCGGCCACCCTTATTAATTGAGTCAACAATCAATTTTGCTGCTTCTTCAATGGCTTTTATTTCTGTTTCCTGAACTTCTTTTAGCTTACGACTTAAAAAGTCAAAAAAGTTATTTGTAATCATTGATTTTCCTCCGCCACTATCTCATCAATCAATTCATAGACATAATGATATACGCGATCAGCCTGATTTTGGATGTCCTGGCTTGCATAATCAAAAGTACAGCCAACATCACATTTAAGAATCATTGGCAAATCATTATAAGAGTCACCGATGGCATACGTCGTCACATCATGATATTGATTCGCAATCAAATCAATAGCCGAAGCTTTTGAACAACCTGGTGGTACTATATCAAGATAATATTGATTCAAATGGCAAACGACACTTTCACTATAATGGGCTTCAAGATAGTCTTTGACTTTAACCGTATCTTCAACTTTTTGATTTGCTGGTGCAATACAAAGTATGTTGAAATCTCCTAAAGTCGATGCCGCTTCTAAGAAATCGCCATCAATTGGTTTATCTACGATTCCATGTTCATAGAGTTGTCCATCTAAAAAGCTGTAACAATGAGATTCATCTGTACAGAAGATCCACTGTCCTTTGTCTTTGTATATATCATGCACGATCATCATCCCGACATCATGAGGTATGAGCGCATTATAAAGTACCTGGCCATCTCCATCAATGACCTGTGAGCCATTGTTTAGAATCAAATAGTCATAAGGAATGTGATGTTGCTTCATGGCCGGAACAGTTTCAAAGAGATTCCTGCCCGTACAGATGACAATGAGATTGCCCTGTTGACGAAACTGAGCCATACGCTCAGTATTGTCAGGAGCAATCACATCGTTGCCAGAAAATAATGTACCATCTAAATCAACAAATAATAGCTTCATCTTCTTATCTCGCTAAGTTATAAGCGCCATCATAGTTGTGAGTGGCTTTCACATAATAAGTATCACCATCACGATAAATGACTTGTGAGACTTTACCGCTATAAGATTTATTCTCTAAAGTATTAAAACCGTATTGTACTGGTAAATTGTTGACATAGGCACCATAGCCATAGTGACCAATGGTCTGCTTTTCCTTCTCAAAATCACTTTCTTTTTCAAGAAAGGCCTTGTGTAAGGCTTCATAACGATATGTACCCATCATATAAGTCAGAAGTTCACTTTGATCATTGAGACATAAGTCTTCAAAAGAAGTACAATTCTTTTTTGTAAGTTCTTCTTTGATGGTATCTGCGGTCTTTGTACGATTAAAACGTCTTGTAATCGTCAACTTTTCATTATCATTCAACATGGTACTGCAAGTCACACGAATGACGATATCGTTGTTACGTAAGACCCAAATCTTATATTGGGTATCAAATTGCATATTGTAATCACTATTGAGTGATGCTACATACGCTTCAACAGGATCTAAAAACTTGGACGCGTTAGCGACGTTAATTTTAAAAGCATCAGTTGTTTTGTAGACCGCTACCGTCTCCATTGATGCGTTTTCTTTGATATCACCAATTTCATTGGCCGTAGTCGTACCTGGGGCAAATGGATTAAGTGATGAATTTGGATATGAACGCAAATAGACGATTGGCATCACCAAGCAAGCTAGAATCAACAGAAAAGTTGGCAAAAAGTTAAAAAGACGTACACTGAGTCGTTGTTTATTTTGTGCATGCTGACGTGTAGTTTCCACTTGAATTAGTTTCATACCACAATGAACACAATACTTGTCACCACGTTTCACTTCTTTGTGACATCTTGGACATTTCATCGGTCTACCCCCTCTCACTTATAATAGTTATCCATAAAGGTGATGAAGTCATCAATGAATTCCTGACGACGAGCCAATTGTACCTCGCGGTCTTCGATTTCATAATAATCTTCATCAAGGTATTGATATTTCGCTTTGACTTTGCCATGGTCAATAACCTCTAAAGTTGGCGTCCACTTAAAGTCAAAACGTGTACGTAAGTTTTCATAAAAATCTATTTCTTCCTGAGTCGCATCTTTTTCTTTAGAAGCATCGCGGAAGCTTTTGATGTTCAAATAAATAACACCTGCTTCCTTATGGGTGCTGAGATAATCATCAAGGACTGGTTGAAAGCCAATGCAATCGCCACAATCAGGACGTGCGATATATAAAACGAAATTGACATCATCTTCACATAGAGCAAGCAGCTCTTCATAATTCTTTTCAACAATGCCCGTCACTTCTAAAGGAACACTGGTGCTTCTACTTGTACAACCTGCAATTAATATTACTGCAAGTATCATTAATAAATAGCGTTTCACTTCATTGAATCTCCTTACTGTTTGACAAGACAGATACATTTTGAGTCATCATGATATGGCTTATAATATCATACTTTAGGGCTTTTGCCAAAATATTTACATTACTGGTGTGTCTTACAAACATGATTCTTTGGCGATAAGAAATGAGAGCACAAAAAAAAGGAGGGCTTAGCCCTCCTGAGACTTTATGTCAACAAATCTAGTATTAGTAGATTAATACGTCACCAGTCATTTCTTCAGGAACTGGTAAGCCTAATAATGTCAAGATTGTTGGAGCGATGTCACCTAATTTACCGCCTTCTTTAACCTTGAGGTGAGAATTTGT
Source organism: Erysipelotrichaceae bacterium (assembly GCA_017633115.1). GTDB lineage: Bacteria > Bacillota_I > Bacilli_A > Erysipelotrichales > Coprobacillaceae > RGIG9341. The sequence goes on from JAGBPZ010000047.1 coordinate 7,913, forward strand.
AACGATAAATGGTACTTCGTTAGTTGTATGAGCAGTGAATGGATTGTTGTTTTCATCAAGTAAGCATTCAGCATTACCATGGTCAGCAGTGATCAACATAGTTCCGCCTAATTCGAATACTTTTTCATAAACTTCACCAACACATTCATCAACAACACTTACAGCATTGATAGCTGCAGGGATGATACCTGTATGACCAACCATGTCGCAGTTTGCGAAGTTAACAACGACAACATCAAAGATGTCCTTATCTAATTCTTCAATTAATCTATCTTTAACTTCGTAAGCACTCATTTCAGGTTTTAAATCATAAGTAGCTACTTTTGGAGATAAGACTAATGCTCTTTCAGCACCTTCAATTTCCTTATCTAAACCACCATCGAAGAAGAATGTTACGTGTGCATATTTTTCAGTTTCAGCAATTCTTAACTGTTTCAAGCCTTTTTCAGAGATGTAGTCACCGAAAGTATTTGTAAGCTTCTGAGCTTTGAAAGCAATTGAACCCTTAACACTGTCAGCATATTTCATCATGCAGACGAAGCAAACGTTGTTGCGTGTAACACTTGGTACATAACCTTTGTCTTCATAGAATGTAGGGTTTGTCATTACAGTAGCAATCTGGATTGCTCTGTCAGGACGGAAGTTAGCGAAAATAACTGCATCGTTATCTTCAACTGCACCATCAGCATCACTGTTGTAACCTGGGATAACGAATTCATCTAATACATCATGAGTGTAAGAATCACGGATGTATCTTACAGGATCAGTAAAGCTCTTACCTTCATGGCAAACCATTGCCTGATAAGCTAAGTCAACACGGTCAAATCTCTTATCTCTGTCCATTGCATAGTAACGACCTGAGATAGAAGCAATTTCACCAACACCAATTTCATCGATTTCACTTAATAATTCTTTAGTGAAACGAGAACCACTATCAGGAGCAACGTCACGACCATCTAAGAATGCATGAACGTAAACTTTCTTTAAACCTTCTTTTTTAGCTAAGCGAAGAAGTGCATAGATGTGATCATTTGCAGAATGAACGCCACCGTTTGATAATAAGCCCCAAATATGTAATTTAGAATCATTATCTTTAACATGTTTGATAGCTTTTAAGAATTCTTCGTTCTTATAGAATTCACCGTCTTTAACAGCTTTATTGATAAGAGTCAATGACTGATAAACAACACGACCTGCACCAATATTTAAGTGACCAACTTCACTGTTACCCATCTGACCATCAGGTAAACCTACTGCTTCACCAGAAGCTCTGATTCTAGTGTTTGGATAAATAGCCATTAAATCATCAAGATTAGGTGTATTCGCTAATTTAACTGCATTGCCGTCAACTCTGTCAGTAAATCCATAACCATCCATGATACATAATACTATAGGTCTCTTTTTCATAATTATTTCCTCCATATTTACGCTTATATCGTAACATTTTACGGGCTTATTTTCAATGAAAAAAGGCCCCTCACAAGATATTAAGGGAGCTATCACTCCCATTTTCGGTTTTCTCAATCATCACACATAAATCGATGCTTTTTATGGAATGAAAAAAGAACACAAATCACTTTGTGTTCTCTTACATGACTATTCAGTTTCTTCACCTAATGCTTTTGCGAGCATGGCATCGACTTTTTGTCCTAAAGCAAACAGTTTATCAAGTTGTACCTGTTCACGTCCTCTTTGGGAATAAACAAACACACCTTTGGAAGTGAAGTCAAAACGGTTAGAATGAATAATCGCATTGATGTCAGCGCGCTCGTCACTGTCATAAGTGATGAGTCCATTTTCATTCATCTTGCGTAGGAGAATACAGTAGCGTGCCAGTTCCAGTTCAAGATTAAGCAACGTTTTCTCCCTGTCACGTTCAATAATTGAGACACTGATTGTTGATTTATGCCTGGACAACTGTTCAAGATGATTCAGGGCTTTATTCATCGTCACAAGTGAATTTTCTAAAGCTTCTTTATAAACAAAGCGTTTAAGCTGTGGTTTACTCATAGATGATTTTAGAATTTCAGATAACGTCTGATTGATACGAAGCTGCCAATCAAACCAACACCGCCACCTACTGCAAGCAGAATCAGACTCAGTTGCCATGTAAATGGTAATGGAGGTACCAGTGCAATCATTGTCGTATTAAGAACTGAGTTCATTGTGTCATACACAATACCATAACCATTCATAAGGACAATGACAGGAATAAGAGCGCCTAACAGCCCAATCAAAATACCTTCGAAAAGAAGTGGCATTCTGATATACCAGTTACTTGCACCAACCATACGCATAATCGCAATTTCATCTTCTCTTGTACCAATGGTCATCTTAATGGTGTTGAAGATCATGAAGAAGGCTACAATTGCCAATGCAACAACGAAGAAATTACCACTGTCACGAATCGCTTCTAAAATTTCAACAACTTTATTTGTCGAACTGCCTCCATATGCCACTTCAGAAATATATGGAATCTCTTCAATGGCACCTGCCACCTGTTCAATACGGGTCGCATCAACTACTTCAATCACATACGCATCCCCCAGGGGATTGTCTTTGCGGTAGCTTTCAAATAATGCTTTATTATCTTCATCCTGTGAAGCAATTAGCTTTTCAAGTTCTTCTTCTTTAGATGAGAAAGTGACTGTACTGACACCATCAATTTCTTTGATTGCCGTACCAACCGATGCAGATTGCGCATCTGAGGCATTACGATCGACTTTGACATAAATCGTGAGATTTTCTTCGACATTACGAGTAATATTCTCAACATTATAGCCAATGACGCAAAGAACCATAATGAGCATTAAAGTAATCGTTACGGCGAAAATAGCGGAAAATGTCATGACACCGTTACGCCACATATTGCGGATAGCACTTCTTACATGACGCAGGACATGAAAAATGTTTTTAACTAAGTCAATCATTTCTTATATCCTCCTGTCAAAGAATCAGAAATCATATCACCAGCATCCAGATAAATCGTACGGTTAACATGTGTCTGTACCATTTCCTTGTCATGAGTGACGACAACTACTGTTGTACCTTCTTTCCTGTTGATTTCTTCAAGTAAGGTAATGATTTCATGTGATGTATCAGGGTCAAGGTTGCCAGTAGGTTCATCGGCAATCAACACTGCAGGTGAATTGACGATGGCACGTGCAATAGCTACACGCTGTTGTTCCCCACCAGATAAAAGTCTTGGGTAATCACCAGCTTTGTCACTTAAACCAACGAGTTTCAAAACATGTTTGACTTTAGCGTCGATATGACGTTTTGGCGTATCAATGACTTCTAAAGCAAAGGCAACATTTTCAGCGACTGTTTTACGTGGCAACAGACGATAGTTCTGAAATACGACGCCAACCTTACGACGGAAATATGGCACACGTGAATTACGAATTTTAGCAACATCTTTACCATTGACAATGACTCTGCCAGAAGTTGCTTTTTCTTCACGATTGATCAGCTTGATAAAAGTAGACTTACCAGAACCTGTAGGACCAATCAAATAGACGAACTCACCTTCATCAATATTAATATTGATGTGAGTGAGAGCTCTGACACCGTTTTTATACGTTTTAGTTACATCTTCAAATTGAATCACGAATATGTCTCTCCCCTCTTATATTGACAATTATTCAAATCTTGAAGCCTATTTTTAATCAAGCTTCATTGATGCATGCTAAACAAAAGTTATTATACCACAAATATGAATAAATATGTTAGAATTATGTAGGAGGGTTCATAATATGAGAATGTGTTTAAGATGCAAGCATGAAATGGTAGAGAATTGTTACATTCAAGAACAAGGCGTTTCAATCAGCGATGTTGTCATTGTTGAAAAGGACGAAGACTATAAAAAGATATTACATCCCGTAAAAGCGGCCTATTGTCCAAAATGCGGGTACACCGAATTTTATATTAATGTCGAAAAGAGTTCTGCTGAGAAAAAGGCAAAGGATGATTTTGTCAGCCGTATCAACCGTGCTTCAATCATGGAAGAAATAGACTAAAAGAGCAACCTGACCGGTTGCTCTTTTTTTATGAATTTTCACCTTTAACATGAACTTTGAGATACGCATAAATCATATCATCAAGATCACCATCAAGAATCAGCTTAGGCTGACTGGATTCATAAGATGAACGATGATCCTTGACCATTGAATAAGGATGCAAAACATAAGATCTGATCTGTGAACCCCATTCAATAGATTTTTTAACCCCAGCAATTTCACTTAACTTTTTCGCATGTTCTTCTTGCATCAATAGATACAGTTTACTCTTTAAAAGACGCATCGCTTCTTCACGGTTTTGAATCTGTGAACGCTGTGACTGTGATGTCACTACAGTATTTGTTGGGATATGCGTGATACGAACAGCTGAATCCGTTTTATTGATATGCTGTCCACCAGCACCACTGGCACGATAAGTATCAATTCGCAAATCATTTGGATCAATATTAAGATCGATCGTATCATCAATGACAGGCATCACTTCAACAGATGCAAACGATGTATGACGGCGTTTATTCGCATCAAATGGTGAAATACGTACCAGACGATGAACGCCCTTTTCTGCCTTTAAGTGGCCATAGGCATGGTAACCAGAAAAACTGAGAGTGACAGATTTGACACCTGCTTCATCACCCGCAAGATAGTCTTCAACACGCACTTTCCAACCCTTCTTTTCACCATAACGCATATACATACGCATTAGCATGTCAGCCCAGTCCTGAGATTCGGTACCGCCAGCGCCAGGATGGATTTCCAGAATCGCATCCTTATTATCATAGGGTTCATTAAACAATAATGTCTTTTCAAATTCTTCAAGACGTTCATTGAAAACCTGATAATCATCTTCCAAAGCATTTCTAAATTCTGGATCATCATCGTCCTTGACATAGTCATAAAGCTCAATCAGCTCATCATAGCGACGACGACAGTCCTCATATGATTCAACAGTCTTTTTCATGTCATTCATTTCATTATAGATTTTGGTAGCAGCGACACCATCATCCCAAAAATGTTCGTCCATCGTTTTGACGCTCAAACCTTCGATTTCTCGTTTGAGAACATCTATGTTGGCAGAGACATGAAGTTCATCTAATAATAAGCAGGCTTTTTCAAGCCCGCTTTTTATTTCATATAATTCCACTATGCAAAATCAATTTCGTAGACTAAGCGTGGCATTCTGTCAAACGCTTCGCTGCCTGGGCGAATACCCATATGAATAATGATACGTGCAATATCCTGAGAAATAGCTTTTGTCATTTCTTCGAACATGTAGAAACCTTCTTCAGTGTATTCCTGTAAAGGATCACGCTGTGCATAGGCTCTTAAGTAAATACCTTCACGTAATTTAGTCATTGCATCGATATGGTTGATCCAGCTACGGTCAATAATGCTTAATAGTACGTTACGCTCATATTCTGCCTTAGTTGCTGGTTCAAGATCTTTCGCAAAACGATCCTGATAAGCTTTGAAAGCAGTTGAAGTTAAGATATCAATAAGAGTGTCTGGATCCTGGGCAATAGCGTCAGTGTTCTTAGCACTGATACCAGCAAGAAGCATATATCTCTTAGCGACATTCGCAATAACTGTGTCAACATCAACAACAGGCTTTTTGCCTTCATTATTGGTATGAGTCTGAACTTCAATTTCAATAGCGGTACGGAACATACCTTCAACAACTTCAGACAGATCCTGACTAAGCATGATATCATCACGTTCTTTATACATGATTTCACGCTGTTGTCTCATAACATCATCGTATTCAAGTAACTGTTTACGGATATCGAAGTTCTGACCTTCAACACGTTTCTGAGCACTTTCAATAGACTTAGTAACCATCTTAGATTCGATTGCTTCGTCTTCTAAGAATGCATCAGTGAATGTTTTAACTCTTTCACCAGCGAAACGCTGCATTAAATCATCTTCAAATGAAACGAAGAATAATGAACATCCAGGGTCACCCTGACGACCAGAACGACCACGCAGCTGATTGTCGATACGTCTTGATTCATGACGTTCACTACCAATTACCATCAGACCACCAATTTCAGGTACACCTGCACCCAACTTGATGTCGGTACCACGACCAGCCATGTTTGTAGCGATTGTAACGGCACCTTTAACACCTGCATTAGCGATGATAGCTGCTTCTTTGGCATGGTTCTTAGCGTTCAATACGTTATGTCTGATGCCAAGTTTTGTCAGCATGTTAGATAAGATTTCAGAAGTTTCAACTGCAACAGTACCTAACAGGATTGGCTGACCATAAGCATGTCTTCTTATGACTTCATCACAGATTGCTTTATATTTAGCGCTCTTTGAAGAGTAAACAAGGTCAGGTTTGTCTTCACGGATAACAGGCATATTAGTTGGGATTTCAACAACACGCATGTTATAGATCAAACGGAATTCTTCTTCTTCAGTTTTTGCAGTACCGGTCATACCTGCAAGTTTGTCAAATAGACGGAAGAAGTTCTGATATGTAATTGTTGCCAATGTAACTGTTTCTTCTTTGATTGGTACACCTTCTTTAGCTTCAATAGCCTGATGTAAACCATCAGAATAAGCACGACCTGGCATAACACGACCTGTGAACTGGTCGATGATCATGATTGAGGCATTCTTGATATCACGGGTGCCATCTTCAGTAGCAATCATGTATTCAACGTTCAATGTCATTGTGTAGTTAGCTTTTAAAGCCTGGTTAATGAAATGAACTAAAGCTGTATTCTTTGGATCATATAAGTTATCAACTTTAAATGTCTTTTCAGCTTTTGTGATACCTTTTTCTGTTAATGTAACAGTTTTGCTTTCAACGTCAACTTCATAATCATCATCAACAGTTAAGCTCTTTGCGAAACGGTCAGCTGATACATACATTGAAGCCGTATTCTTCTTACCACCTGAAATAATCAATGGTGTACGAGATTCATCAATTAAGATCGAGTCAACTTCGTCGATCAACGCAAAGTGTAATGGACGTAATACTTTATCCTTGTATTCTCTTACCATGTTGTCTCTCAGGTAATCGAAACCAAGTTCAGCATTAGTTGTATAAGTTACATCACATGCATGCTGACGACGTTTATGATCAGCGTCTAATTCACGTTCATTTAAACCAACTGTTAAGCCAAGCAGTTTAAATACTTTACCATTGTCAGTAAAGTCACGTTTTGCCAGATATTCATTGACTGTAACGACATGAACACCTTTACCTTCTAAGGCATTCAGATAAACTGGGA
>JAGBPZ010000048.1 GCA_017633115.1 Erysipelotrichaceae bacterium
ACAATGTCCAGACAAGACCAAAATTGTTTTTCGCCATCAATATTCCATAACCCATACCAAGGACGATATAACCCGATAAAACCGGCAGTGTCCGCTTAAAGGCTTCTTTGTATAAGGTACTCTTCATCTTAATAAGTAGCCTCTATTTCTTTGACACGACGATAGAGATATTCATTGACGGGGACATAGAGATGATGCTTTTTGCCTAACGCAATGACAGTTCCACTGAATAATTCAACCTCCGATGGATTGTGATTGATACGGTCCTGAGCCATTGATGGCATATTATCAGGTGATAAAGTACTCATCAATTCAACATAACCATTGAGGTCATCTTCAGTAATCGCAACGCCTTCTTTTTGTGCCACCAGCATTGCTTCACGCATTGCGCTGATGAAAGTCATCATTTCCAGGGTACCTGGTTCAGTCGCTTTACCATAGCCGACACCATAAACCATACATGTCTGATTGATACCGACGTTCAACATGAATTTACTGTAGAGACGATGCATGATGTCTTCTTCATGGGTATAAGGCAAACCATATTGATCAAAGCAGGCTTCTACTTCCGCCAAGGCACCTTTAAGCTCTGGATCAGGAGTACCAATACAGACTTGGCCCAAGTGATGATATTTTAATTCATGACCAAATTTCATTGAGTCCATACCCTGAGCAACTGAATGTAAAACCTGACATTCAGGATAACGTTCTTTGATGATGGCTTCACTGGTAATTCCGTTTAAAACCGACACCACAATCGTATGGGCATCTATACTTGAACGCATCGTGTCTAAGGCACTCTCTAAACCTGTATATTTAGTAGCCACAATCAAAAGATCCACTGGCTGTGCATTTAGACTGCATGTCAAAGGCATTTTCCAGACTTGACCATTGATGGTGAAATCAGTGGCCTGGTATCGTTCATAACGTTCAGGATCAACGAGAAAGCTGATATCTGCCTGATGCTTGTACATCTCATAGCCAAAAAGCATGCCCACAGCACCCATGCCAATGATTCTTATTGTTTTAATACTCATACACTTTGCCTCCTTGAAATATGTATCATTATAACTTAAAAGCTATGGAAATGGTACCAATACGCAAAACAAAAAAACCTGTCATAGGACAGGAAAAGAAAAGAAGCAATATATAAAAGGAGAAAAGAAAATTGGCAAAAGCCAATTTTCCTTCACCCTCATTCTCATAGTCACATATTTGCGGAACTGATAGTTTGTGCTTAAGAAGATCAATGCTGGTGACAGCAAGAAAATAGTAGAGTTTCGTTTCCGTGAGCAGTACCACAAAATAGATAGACAAAGCTCAAAACAGTGCACTATAAGAATTTATTTTAATTTCTTGCGAAATCAGGTGACAATATCCTTACCTTACAAATACGCTTTGGGAGAAAAGAGATACTGGTTACATTTTTATTATAAGTTACCGCGTTATATATGTCAATCGTTTAACATATACTTATTTCATCATTTTTTCCTTATTTTAAAGGAAATATAACGCTATACACATTCTATATTGTTCGTTAATGTTACATTTTATATTAAACGTTTGATATATTATATATAAAAAAATCAGACATGCTTTTCATGTCTGCTTAATAGTTCTCAGTTGATTCTCTAACAGTTAATGAAACTGGAAGAATAGAGCGTTTTGGAACAACACGATCATTTTGAATATCGATAATATAGTTGACTGCCAGCTGGGCCATTTTGTCGACTGGCTGATGAACACTGGTTAATCCAGGTACCATGAATTCAGCGACATTACTATCATCAAAACCAACAAGTTTGACTTCTTCAGGGACTCTATACCCTTTTTCTTTAAGCAGGCGGTAAACTCTTGCTGCAATCATATCGCTGCTTGAGAAAACGCCGTCGATATCTTCACTATCAATGATCTTTTCGATTTCTGACAAATTCTCGGGCACGCGGTAATCAGATTGAACCAGTTCTACAATATCATAAGATACACCAGCTGCCTGACAGGCTTCTTCAAAGCCCTGGCGACGATGTCCTGAAGTATCATCCTGATCAACGAAGCCATTAATAAACAGTAAATGTGAACAACCTTGATCAATAAGATGCTGGGCTCCCAAGCGGCCGCCCCCAATATTATCACATTCAATGTTGGCAGTACATTCCTGCATATGACGTTCAATAGAAATAATTGGAATACCGATATCACTGAACTTTGATCCATCAAGTGAGCCATAATAAATAATAATACCAGCCACGTGATTACGACGACAAAATTCCAAATAGTCATATTCTTTTTCTGCAAGACCATCAGAGTTGAGAAGAATAATATTGTAACCATATTCGATTGCGGTGCGTTCAATATTATCGATCGAATTAGAAAAATAAGGATGATTGACAAGAGGTACAATAACCCCAATTAAGGTACTTTTTTGGCGTGACAAAGCACGGGCAACTTCATTTGGCTGATAATTCAGCTTTTCCATTGCCTTATACACTTTTTCTCTTGTTTGATCGCTTATATAGCCGCGATTATTAAGAACTCTCGATACTGTACCTACTGCTAATCCTGCTTCTTTTGCAACATCTTTAATTGTCGTCATTTTTGATCCCCCGCAACATGGGAATTATAACACATAATTAAAAATATTGTCTAGTAATCAACGCTTTTTCAAATCAATATAAACCTATGTATTTTGTTTATTTAAAAGACTTTTGGAGAACAAAAAATAAAATAAAAAAAGAATACTTTTCGACTTCCGACCTACCGAATCATGAATAGATTGACCTTTTTCTGTACTTTGACGAGAACTCTTATTGTTGGTAGATGTATGCTCTTTGGTATTATTATGATGATTCGAGCATATCCCTTTAACGTTGATCGAATGTATTCTTTTTTTATTGTTTGGAGACTCTTTTCTCTTCTACTTATAATATACTCAAATATGTAAGCGCTTGCAAGTGTTTTCTTGTTTTTTCATATTTAGAAAATAAATACCATACTTTTAACAAAAAAGGAAGTCACCTCAATAGGTCACTTCCTTTGACTGGATTATTCTTCTTTAGTCTTCTTTTCTCTTTTGGCTTTTTTCTTTTCTTTAGCGATACGTCTTGCTTCTTCTTCAGCTTCTGGATTATCGCCAAGGCAAACGCCCATCAGGCGGATGTTTTCAACGATCTTACCATTGACATCAACATAGTCAAGTTTACCAGCTGTATCTTCTAATGGGATCGAGCCAACTTCACCATGATATAAAACGACCAGACGGCCAAAGCTTCTGTTCATAATCAAACGTGCACCTTCGATACCAAAACGAGTTGAGATCATACGGTCATAAGGAACAGGTCTGCCACCACGCTGAGCGTGACCGATGCAAGACACACGGATTTCAGCGTCACAAAGCTGAGCTAATTCTTCAGCAACTTCGTGAACGACTGAACGACCATTTCTAGCTGCGACTTTTTCTTTATATTTTTTCTTCTTGAGTAAAGCATCTTCTTTAGAAATAGCACCTTCAGCACAAGCAATGACAGTGTAAGTCTTGCCTTCAGCCTGGCGACGTTTGATAGCTGCAGCCACTTCATTGATATCATAAGGAATTTCTGGAATCAAAATGATTTCACATCCAGAAGCGATACCTGCTGATAAGCAGATATGACCAACTTTATGACCCATAACTTCAATGACCATAACACGGTGATGTGAAGCTGCAGTTGTTTTGATTTCATCTAAGTAATGTGTTGCGATATCAATTGCACTCTGATAACCGAATGTATAGTCAGTGCCCCAAGTATCATTATCAATTGTCTTAGGCAGACCAATGACATTCAAGCCTTCCTGTGCCAGCATATTAGCTGATTTTAATGAACCGTTACCGCCTAATACTGCTAAAGCATCAAGTTTTAAATCATAGTAAGTCTTTTTCATTGCTTCGACTTTATCGAAACCATCTTCAATGACACGCATCATTTTGAATGGGCAGCGTGAAGAACCTAAAATAGTACCACCCTGGTCAAGAATGCCCACAAAATCTTTTGGTTTCAATTTCTTGTAGTTGCCATACATTAAACCTTTGTAGCCATCAATAAAACCAATAATTTCAACATCAGGTACGTTGCGGTATAAAGTCTTCGCAATACCTCTCATAGTGGCATTAAGTGCCTGACAGTCACCACCACTAGTTAAAAAACCAACTCGCACTTATCATCCCTCCTCCTAAGCTTTCTTTTTGAAAAAGTACTCTTGGCTATTTAATAGATCATGTCTATTTTTAACGCGTTTATAACGTCCATCAGCATGTAAACGACTTGCTTTCACATTGTCATTTAACATGGTATTGAACATACCAAGTATGCGTTTTTTAATATTTTCATCTTTAATTGGTGCTGCCACTTCAACACGACGTTCCAGATTACGTGTCATTAAGTCAGCTGATGAAATATAAACAACTGGATTTTCAGCACCGAAGATATAGATACGTGAATGTTCCAGATAACGACCAACGATAGAAATCACATTGATATTATCAGTGAAGCCTTCAACACCAGGAACGATACAACAGATACCACGAACGATCATATCGATCTTGACCCCTGCCTGAGAAGCTTCAATTAATTTGCTGATCATTGACCTGCTGGTGACAGAGTTGCATTTAAAACCTACATAGGCTGGTTTGCCTTCTTGCGCCAGCTTAATCTGTTCATCGATATGTTCAAACAGTTTGCTCATCATACAGTTTGGAGCTACCAGTAACTCTTTTGTTTCGGTGACTTTTTCACCCAGACATAATGAATTGAAAACTCGGCTTGCTTCTTCACCGATTTCATCATCACCAGTCATCAGACACATATCTGTATAAAGAGTCGCTGTTTTTTCGTTGTAGTTGCCAGTGCCAATCTGGGTCACATAATTGATCTTGCCACTATCTTTATAAGTAATCAGACATAGTTTTGAATGAACTTTATAGCCATCAAGACCATAAATGACATGACAGCCTGATGCCTCTAATTCTTTCGACCAGCTGATATTATTGGCTTCATCGAAACGGGCTCTTAATTCAACGAGAACGACAACTTCTTTACCATTGTCAGCCGCATTGATCAAGGCACGCACAACACGTGAATTCTTAGCCACACGATAGAGTGTCATCTTGATTGAAGCGACGCTAGGATCTGTTGACGCTTCATCAAGTAATCTTAAGAATGGTGACATTGATTCATACGGATAAGCCAGGAAAATATCTTTACGGGCAATCTGTCTGGCCATTGGGACACGGTTTTCGACGCTGTCACTGTTTCTTGGCACTAATGGTGCATAGAACAGTTCACTGTGATCTCGTTTCAAATAATCACGGATATCACCAAAGAAAGAGAAATCTAGTGGTGATTCAGAACGGAAAATCTGATTCTTTTCTAAGTCAAGAAGTTTACGAATCATTTCGATTTCGATTTCATCAAGATCTCCTAAAATTTCCAGTCTTAATGGTGCCAGCTTACGTCTTTGTTTGATCAGATTTTCCATCATCTTGCGATAATCTGGTTCATCCTGAAGCTGGTAATCATCTTCGTCAATATCAGCACTTCTCGTGATACGGATAATTGATGAATTGATAACCGTCTGATGCTTGTAGATACTTGGCAGATAGTATTGAATCATCTCTTCTGATAAGACAAATTCACCTGGTCTGCCAGGAACACTGATCAATCTTTCATCACCAGAAACAGCACAAGAAACAATACCAAGGCGTCTTTTACCTTTTTTCGTTTCCAGCTGAGCAGCGATATACAGTTCACCATTGTTGAGGAATGGGAATGGCATACGCTTAGTGATGATTTGTGGTGAAATCAAAGGTAGAATGACATCTTTGAAATAACGTGATAATGCCTTTTTGGTTTCTTTATCTTTCACATCGGCACATTTGATGATTTTGACACCGTACTGTTCCAGTTCAGCCATAATCTTCGCATAATAGCGATCCTTTTTTCGATTTAAGGTCTTGATTTTACTGAAGCAGGCACGGATCTGTTGTTCTGATGTCATATCCGTTTTGTTTTCACGCATTGATGGATAGAACAACATCTGATCATATAATGAGCCAATTCTGACACGGAAAAACTCATCTAAATTTGTTTGATAAATTGACATAAATGTCATACGTTCAGCAAATGGAACGTAACTATCTTTCGCTTGTTGTAATACACGGTCATTGAATTGTAACCATGACAACTCGCGATTTTGTCTGCAACCTTTCAATTTGTGATCCCCTCTTTTTTAAAACACTTTAATTATATCAAACTTCCCTACTATAAAAAAGGATTAATATATATCTATTTGACACTATTCTTCGCTTTCCAGATGTTTTAAATCTTCAAATGCATAAACATGCATTTTTTTATTTGATGTGTCAAAAGCTTCCTTTTGCGTCTTAGTAACATGTTCGATATCAATACGTAATTCATTTGATGAAATACGGGTCGCACCATGGCCAATAACGATACGTTGTTCCAAAGCATCACTGGTGGCTACTACAACACGATACTCACTGGCAAGCTTCTTAGAAGCTGCTTCAATATACATATCTGCCGTTTGCGCTTCACGGGTGTAGACAATACTTAAAGGCCCCTGATGTTCGATTGACTCCCGTCCCTGTGCAACTTTATAAGCATCAAAGACGACAATCAGTTCACACTGTCGATAACCCTGATAATTGGCAAGGATATCAATTAAACGGTCACGTGCAGAACCTAAATTAACTTTCGCTAATTCTGCCAGCTCGTCCCAGGAAAAGATGACATTATAACCATCGACAAGCAAACATTCTGGCTTGATCTCGACACTGTTGGCAGCCACATATTCTTTTGGCTGATCATTTTCATGAGACAAACGGGTACGGACCGGGCCATAGGTCATTGTCATAACGCGTTCCACTTCTTCATCACTGATAGCCATTGAGCGAGGCGCTACCGGTGTCTCA
>JAGBPZ010000049.1 GCA_017633115.1 Erysipelotrichaceae bacterium
ATCGATTGTTTTTTACTCTTTTGAAATCATTGCACTCTTTCTTATTGTAAATGATGTCGTCATAACATGTTAATTGGACGGAAAAAAAGCAATACTCTGAAATTGCTCTAAAACTTGCATTTCTATAAACCTATCTATATAATAGGTTTTAGAGAGGGAGTGTTTTATCGTGTTAGTAAGTACAAAGGGGCGTTACGCGATTCGTGTTATGATTGATTTAGCTGAACATGATCGTGAAGCTTATATACCTTTAAAAGAAATCGCCAAGAGACAGAATATCTCTGAAAAATATTTGGAAGTTATTGTTAAGTCATTATCCCAGGCACATTATATTGAAGGTTTGCGAGGCAAAGGCGGCGGTTATCGTCTTGTCAATGATCCTTCTACTTATCGTATTTCTGACATCATTGAATTGATGGAAGGTACATTGTCACCAGTATCGACAATCAAAGGTGAACCGATCACATTTGAAGACAATACGAAGACATTATGGGAAGGTCTTGAAGATGTAATCAGAAAATATCTTGATAATATTACGATTCAGGATTTATCAACACCTGTACAATCAGGAGATTTCTATATTATTTAAAACGCCTTAGGGCGTTTTTTTATGTTTAGTACTTTCAGGCAAACAAAAAGACATGACTACTTTTGCTGTAATCATGTCTCGATTGTTTTATAAGTTTGCTTCTAAATCACTGATAGCCTGTTTTAAGCGTTTGATTGTTTCTTCTTTACCAATCATATGTGCGATTTCAACAGCTCCACCTGCAGTAGAAGCTTTATTTGATAAGGCAACACGAATTGGCCACATGATACGTCCATTCTTGAGACCGTTTTCTTTTGCAAGATCCATCATCATATGCATCATGCCATCATCATCAGTATAATCTTCCCAAGCTTCCATATGAGGTAATGAGAGTTTTAAAGCTTCTAAAGAATTTTCAGGAGTTGTTTTCATTCTCTTATGACGGTAAAGCTGAGGATCAAATTCACCAGGATGGCTGATATAGTCAACCATTTCAGGAATATCAATTAAACGTTCAACACGTGGCTGTAAAGCTTTTGATACTTCTAATAAGTCAGCATCAATTGTGATGCAGTCATAATAAGGTTTAGCGACTTCACAGAATTCTTCAACAGTCATCTTACGGATATACATACCATTCATCCACTGTAATTTAACGATATCGAAGATAGCTGGTGCTTTAGAGATACGATTGGTTGTGAACTGCTGTTTTAATTCTTCTAAAGATAAGATTTCTTCACCTTCAGGAGCCCATCCTAATAATGCGATATAGTTAAGAATTGCTTCAGTTAAATAGCCTTGAGCTCTTAAATCCTGGAATGAAGCATCGCCATTACGTTTAGATAATTTGTGATGTTCATCTTTCATTACAGGAGGCAGATGGATATAGCGAGGTCTTTCCCAACCATAAGCATCGTAGATAAGGTTATATTTAGGCGTACTTGATAAGTATTCATTACCACGTACAACAACATTGATACCCATTAAATGGTCATCTACGACATTGGCAAAGTTGTATGTTGGATAACCATCGCTCTTTAATAAGACAGCGTCATCTAATGTATCTGTTTCAACTTCAATATGGCCATAGATTTCATCATCAAAGTCAGCGATATGGCCTGCAGGGATTGTTTGTCTGATAACGTAAGGCGTATTGCTTGCGAGTTTTTCAGCAACCTGTTCAGGTGTTAAGTTACGGCAAGGATCAACTTCGTTTTCTTCACTTTTTTCACAGAAACAATAATGAGCACCACCAAGAGTGATTAACTTTTCTGCATATTCCTTATAAATAGGTAAACGCTGTGACTGAACATAAGGACCAACATCACCTGGTTTATCAGGACCTTCATCATACTCTAAACCTGTTTCTTCTAAGATGTCATAAATTAATTGTGTAGCACCTTCAACTTCACGATTCTGGTCAGTGTCTTCGATTCGAAGAATGAAATCACCATCATCATGCTTTGCGATTAAGTAACAATACAAAGCGGTACGTAAATTACCGATGTGCATATACCCGGTTGGGCTTGGTGCGAAACGTGTACGAATTTTTTTCATTTTGTGCTTTACTTCTCCCGTCCTTTAGTTTATAATCATATTTGCAATTGGGGTATAGCCAAGCGGTAAGGCAGCAGGCTCTGAACCTGCCATTTCCTAGGTTCGAATCCTAGTACCCCAGCCATTTGACTATTCAAGAAAGAGTGATCTTTCTTTTTTTTTACCTTGCAAACTTTTGAACAAAAAAATGGTAGTCCGTAGGGGGTTCGAACCCCTGAATGCTTGGATGAGAACCAAGTGTGTTGACCCCTTCACCAACGGACCACGTGCGCATATAGTATAACACGAAATTTATAAGAATGAAACCTTATTAATAGTTGAATATTTTGATATTTTTATATATAGTGGTATAATCTAAGAGATATCGATTTGTGTTTGTTAAGAAATTATTGTATAGGAGAAGACATTATGTCTAAGGAAGTTATCGCGATTGAAGGTGGCCATTTATTAAACGGGACTGTTCGTATTTCTGGCGCAAAGAATGCAACTGTGGCATTGATTCCTTCAATAGTATTAGCTGAAGAACCAGTCGAAATTTCCGGTGTTCCAGAAATTTCTGACGTTGATGCTTTGGCAGATTTATTGCGTGAATTAAATTGTGAAGTTAGTTATTCACAGGGTGTCCTCAAGGTTAATCCAGCGAATATTCAGAATACACCACTGGTGAGTGAAGCAGTTGAAAAACTACGTGCTTCTTACTATTTCATGGGTGCGTTATTGGGACGCTATAAAGATGTAACTATAAAAATGCCAGGTGGCTGTCCACTTGGTGAACGTCCAATTGATTTGCATTTAAAAGGCTTTGAAGCCTTAGGTGCAACTATTGATTGGGATGAAGAAAAGAATATTTATCATTTATATGCTGATGAACTGATTGGTACTCAGATCTATTTGGACTTTGCCTCTGTTGGTGCCACAATCAATATTATGTTGACAGCTGTTAGAGCTAAAGGTCGTACAATTATTGAAAATGCAGCCAAAGAACCAGAAATCATTGACGTTGCCAACCTGCTCAATAAAATGGGTGCACGAATTCGTGGCGTTGGTACAGATACGATCGTCATTGATGGTGTCGATCATATGTATGGTACGATTCATGAAGTTATCCCTGATAGAATCGAAGCTGGTACATTCTTGATTATTGCCGCAGCCGTTGGTAATAAAATGTTGATTCAGAATATCATCTCTCAGCACTTAGATGCATTATTATCTAAATTAAGAGAGTTTGGTGTCGCTTTTGAAATCATTGGTGATTCAATTGTCGTCTACGGAAAACTGCAGGAACCACGCGCTATGCGTGTCACGACGCAGGTTTATCCAGGTTTTGCGACTGACTTACAGCAGCCTTTGACTTCGCTGTTGACATGTGGTTATGGCCGTTCAAAAATCACTGAAACGATTTATGAAGAACGTTTCAATCACTGTGCTGAACTTGTAAAGATGGGTGCTGATATTATCGTTGACTGGGAAGATGCGTCTTGTGTCATTCATGGTCCAACACAACTTCATGGTGCTCGTGTCAAAGCCACTGACTTAAGATGTGGTGCGGCATTGATTATCGCTGGCTTAATGGCTGAAGGCGTAACTGAAATCGAAAATGTCCATCATATTGACCGTGGTTATGACAATATCGATCAAAAGTTGAATGCGATGGGTGCTCGTATTACCCGTTACTTAGTCGATGATTAAAAAGCCTCAATTGAAAGAAAAAAACAGTTGCTAAAGCTTTTGAGGCATGATATTATATATGAGCTAAACTTACTTTGAAGTAGCAAATATTTCAAGGCGGAAGGAGAGACTTAAAATGAGAAAAGGGATTCATCCAAATTACCACAAGTGTAAAGTTATTTGTACTTCTTGTGGTGCAGAATTTGAAACAGGTTCAGTATTAAAAGAAATCCGTGTTGATACTTGTTCAAATTGTCATCCATTCTATACTGGTAAACAGAGATTTGCGAATGCAGCAGGTCGTGTTGAACAGTTCAAGAAAAAATACGGATTGGAATAATTTATCAAAACGACAAAGCAGCGGTTATCCCGCTGTTTTTTCTTTGCCTTAGGGCACAAAAAAACATCAGCTATTACTGATGTTTGATTGCTTACATTTGGTTGTAAAGATCGACGATGATGTTGGCAACTTCTTCAATGCCTAAGTCGCTGTTGATTGTCAAATCAAAGTTCTTGAGTGCGCCCCATTTATTAGTTGTATAGTAGTTATAATAGTTTGCTCTCTTTTTGTCCTTTGACTGTACGTATTTCTGCACATCATCTCTTGTTTCTTTATATTCTTCAGTTACTCTCTTAACACGTGAAGCCAGAGGAGCATGGATAAATACCTTTAAGACCTGATCAAAGTCTTCAAGAATATAGTCAGCACACCCGTTAACGATGATACAAGAATCATGTAACGCTAAATGTCTGATGATTTTAGACTGTGTTGCAAATACCTGGTCGTTTAATGGCATCTGGAAAGATCCACCTACCATTGTATATAAGAAACCAGAACTTTTTTCTTGGGCAGCTTTACGAATAGTATCAATATCAAAGCCTAATTCTTGAGCCGCTAAATCGATAATTTGATTATCATAATAAACAAGTTGTAATTTTTCTGCGACTTTTTGAGCAATCATACGGCCACCTGAACCATATTCTCTCGCAATTGTAATGATTTTAGCCATAATGAACCTCCTTAAAGACATTTTAACACAATTTGATAAATAGGGAAATTTTTTCTTTTAATTTTATGATTCTCTTATATAATGAGACAAGATGGAGGTGACATCAATGCAATATCATGTTTTAGCGAGTGGCTCTAAAGGCAATGCTACATTTGTTTATGAGCATGGCACTGGCATTTTGATTGACTGCGGTATCACCAAAAAGCAGTTACGTTATAAACTTAATCAGTTAGGCTTTAGTGAAAATGATATCGATTATGTCTTACTGACCCATGATCACTACGATCATAAAAAGAATATCCATACCTTTGATCCAGACATCGTTTATACAGCTAAAGGTAATATTGATGACCTTGACGAAGAACATGAACTTCAGGTTTATGAGACTTACCAATTTGGCTGTTTTGAAGTCACGGTTTTGCGTCTGTCTCATGATGCAACTAATACGATTGGCTTTATTATCCGTGGTGATGAATCATTACTGTATATGACTGATACAGGTTATGTCTCACAACGCAATCGCCAGATGATTAGTGATTTGAACTATTATATTATTGAAGCTAATCATGATGTCCAGATGTTGATGAATACCAGACGTCCATTGTTTTTGAAAAATCGTATTCTAAGTGATACCGGCCATCTGGATAATGAATACAGTGCGAAATTGATGGTACGAATGATTGGACCTCATACTAAAGATATTGTTTTAGCTCATCTCTCGGAAGAAGCTAATACTCCAGAACTGGCTTTAAAAACATATAATTATATTTTTGACCGCTATGGTATCGCCTTTGATCGTACCCATATCAGAACGGCCCATCAGGTCATGGTCTGTTCGGGAGGACATAAAGATGATTAAGATTATTGCGGTTGGTAAAATCAAAGAAAAATATTTGCGTGATGGTATCAATGAATATGCTAAACGTTTAGGTGCTTATACAAAAGTCAGTATCGTTGAAGTACCTGATGAACGCATTCCTGAAAATGCTTCAGCTGCTCAGGAAGACATTGTCAAAGTCAAAGAAGGGCAGAAGCTTTTAAAGCAGATCAAAGAGAGAGACTATGTCATCTTATTGGATGTCGGTGGCAAAATGATGGATTCAGTGGCTTTCTCTAAAACCATCGAACAACTGCAGCTGACAGGCCATAGTGATATTGATTTTGTGATTGGTGGTTCATTAGGTCATTGTCAGGACGTGTATCAGCGTGCTGATTTGCGTTTAAGCTTTTCTCCGATGACGCTACCACATCAATTGATGCGTTTGGTGTTAATGGAACAGATTTATCGTGGCTATAAAATCATGCGTCATGAAACTTATCACAAGTAAAGCAGGGCAACCTGCTTTTTTCTTTTGGAAGGGTAAAAGAAAACTCGCACCTTGCGATGCGAGTTCATATCAATTATTTTTCAGCGTCTCTTTTAGCTTCTTCAACGACTTTGTTCTGCTGTAATTCATTCATGAATTCATAATCTAAGAAGTCCATGTCATAGTAGCCCTGACCCTGAGTCATTGAACGTAAGTCAATAGCGTATTCAACAACTTCCATCAATGGAGCTTCAGCAGTGATCATAGTCATACCGCCTTCGATCATATCCTGACCCATAACACGTGCACGATGTTTATTGAAGTGACCCATGATATCGCCCATGTATTCTTCATCAGCATAAACATGCATAGTTACGTATGGTTCAAGTAATGTAGGCTTGCACTTAGGGATAGCTTCTTTGAAGCACATGCTTGTTGCAGTTTTGAAAGCCTGTTCACTTGAGTCAACTGGATGGTAGCTACCATCTAATAATGTAGCTTTGATACCAAGAACTGGATAACCTGCAAGAACACCATGTTCTACAGACTGGATTAAACCTTTTTCAACAGCTGGGAAGTAAGATTTTGGTACGGCACCACCGAATACCTGTTCTTCGAAGATATAAGGAGTATCGTAATCACCAGATGGTTCGAACTTGATTGCTACGTCACCATACTGACCATGACCACCAGACTGTTTCTTATATTTAGTACGCTGAGTGAAAGTACCTCTGATTGTTTCACGGAATGGTACTTTAACCTTGTCTAATTTAACATCAATCTTGAATTTGTTTTTCAGTTTAGAAACAACTGTACCAACGTGGATATCACCGATACCATATAAGCACTGCTGTTTAGTTTCTGCGTTAGATTCATATCTTAATGAAGGATCTTCTTCAAGGATACGAGCTAGAGCCTGAGAAATCTTTTCTTCGTTTGCTTTACCTACAGGGATAACAGCTTTACCATAGTAAGCTTCTGGGAAGACGATTGGAGTACCAACGATTGGGAACTTTGGCGTATTTAAAGTATCGTTAGTTTTAGCATTGGCAAGTTTAGAAACGGCACCAATGTCACCAGCATTGAGTTCATCAACTTCGATGAGGTTCTTACCTCTCATGATTGATACTTTACCGATACGTTCGTCTTTACCGTTACAGCTTAAAGTCATATTAGGAACAAGTTTACCTGATAAAACTTTGAATAAAGTGATACGGCCTACGAATGGGTCAGCAAATGTTTTGAAAACAAATGCAGCTGCTGGTAATGTTTCATCATAAGTGATTTCAACATCTTCACCAGTGTTAGCGTTTTTAGCTGTAGTAACATTGTTTTCGTTAGCTGGAGTACCGAAGTAAGCAACCATTGAATCCATTAATGTAGAAATACCAATTGTACCAGCACCACAAAGTACAGGGATGATTGTCTTAGAAGCAACACCTTTACTTAATGCAGCAACGATTTCTTCTTTAGTGATTTCTTCTTCCATTAAGAATTTTTCTAATAATTCATCATCAGTGTTAGCAACAGCTTCAGTGATCATCATGTTGACATTTTCAACTTCATCAGCTAAGTCAGCAGGGATATCACATGGGACAGTTTTATCGCCTTCAAATTTACGACCTTCCATAGTAGCAACATTGACATAACCAGTCATTTTGCCACCCTGGATCATAGGTACCATAATTGGGGCAATAGCTTCACCATAAGTATTCTGTAATTCTGCTAATTTACCTTCGTAGTCAGCATTAGGGCTGTCAACGCCATTGATGTAAATGATTTTTGCTTTGTCAGCAGCTTTACTCATTGACTGTTTTGTACCAGTTGATAAGCCAGTAGTAGCAGGAACAACGATTAATGCGTTTTCTGCAACTGCTAATGCAGCACCAACTTCACCTGCGAAGTCAAATGCACCTGGAGTGTCCAGAAGGTTGATTTTTTTATCTTTCCATTCAACTGGAATTGATGATAATGAAATAGATGCTTGTCTTCTTACTTCTTCATCATCATAGTCGGAAATAGTATTTCCTTCAGCAATTGTTCCAATGCGGTTTGTGACGCCTGCACGATAAGCCATAGCTTCGATCACGCTTGTTTTGCCGCAGCCGGCATGACCTAAAACGGCGACATTAATAATTTCATTGGAGTGATAGTTTCTCATAATATCACGCTCCTTGTATTGTATTCTTTTTTAAGTAACTACCTTTAACATAATAACACAATTTATAGATTTATTGAAACGCTTTCTCTAGTGAATTTACATATTTTATATGATAAAATACGTGAATTTTGATTGTTTTTGTCTACATTTGCCTTTATCAATATTAAGATATAAGTGAATAGAGTGAAAAACAAACTAAAACATGGTATGATAATGAGGAAATGGAGGTGCGCCTTATGGATTACGCTGGCGTTGCATTACTGCTGGGATTATTTATATCCAATGCAGTTGGACTTGATTTATTGTATAATCATCGTTTAAAACTGGCGGGGACATTGAATATCGTCAACCTATGTTTGACAATTGCCCTGGCTTATAACTTTAATCAGATTAGAAGTATTCTGATTGTCTTTGCGGTTGTCGCCGTTATTGTGGTCATTATCTTATTGGCGAGACTGTACATCAATTTCAAACGTCGTCAAAACCGACCATCACAACCATTTGAGCCGCCTGTGGACGTGGACTTTATTGAACACGAAGACGAAGAATAAGGAGAATTAATTATGTATCAATTTAGAATCGAAATGATGAATGGCGATATTATGGAAGGTGAACTCTATCCTGATGTTGCGCCAATCACTGTTGCGAATTTTGTCTCATTATGTGAATCTCATTTTTATCAGGGACTTATTTTCCATCGCGTCATTCCTGGTTTCATGATCCAGGGTGGAGGCATGGATGCACGTAAGCAGCAAAAACCAGCTAAATCTATTAAAGGTGAATTTGCCGCTAATGGTGTTAAAAATGATTTGCGTCATACCCGTGGCGTCATTTCCATGGCTCGTACAATGATTCCTGATTCAGCTTCATCACAGTTCTTTATCATGCATCAGGATGCGCCTCATTTAGATGGACAGTATGCGGCATTTGGTAAAGTCACAAGCGGTTTAGATGTCGTTGATGCGATCGCAAATGTACGTACAGGCTTCATGGATTGTCCAGTAGAAGATGTCGTTATCAAAGATATCACGATTATTAATAAGTAAAAAAGGAAAGGAAAAAATCTCATGAGTATATTAGTGACAGGTGGAACCGGTTATATCGGTTCTCATACAGTTGTTGAATTGATTGAGTCTGGTTACGATGTCGTTGTTGTGGATAATTTCTACAACTCTAAACCAGATGTTCTCGATAAGATCGAAAAAATCACTGGTGTCAGACCTACTTTTTATGAGATCGACTGTTGTGATGAAGAAGCAATGGCTAAGGTCTTTGCTGAAAATACGATTGAGGGTGCTATTCATTTTGCAGGCTATAAAGCGGTTGGTGAATCAGTCGCCAAACCACTTGCCTATTACGAAAACAATATTGTTTCAACGCTGGTTCTCTGCAAGCTGCTAAGAGACAACAATGTGAAGAAACTGATCTTCTCATCAAGTGCGACAGTTTATGGTGATCCTCATACAGTACCAATTAAAGAAGATTTCCCATTAGGTCCAACCACAAATCCTTATGGTTCGACAAAACTGATGATTGAAAATATTCTGAAAGATCTTTATATTTCTGATCACGAATGGTCAATCGTACTGCTGCGTTACTTCAATCCGATTGGTGCTCATAAATCACACTTGATTGGTGATGATCCAAATGGTATTCCAAACAACCTTATGCCTTATGTCGCTAAGGTCGCTGTTGGTGCTCTGCCAGAGTTAGGTGTATTTGGTAATGATTATCCTACACCTGATGGCACTGGTGTCCGTGACTATATCCACGTTGTTGACTTAGCCAAAGGTCATGTACTGGCTTTGACAAAATTATCTGAACCTCAGGTTCATATCTATAATTTAGGTACTGGTACAGGCTACAGCGTCCTTGATGTTGTTCATGCATTTGAAAAAGCTAATGACCTCACCATTCCATATTCAATCAAACCACGTCGTGATGGCGATATCGCTCAATGTTATGCTGATCCAACGAAGGCTAAAGAAGAACTTGGATGGGTGGCAGAAAAGACCCTTGAAGATATGTGCCGTGATGCTTATGCATTCATAAAAAATAATCAATAGTTAAGAAAAACCCATTTGATCAAAAATGGGCTTTTTTTCTAAATATTCTATTTATCCTAAAAAATTATATATTTTCCCAAATTTCGTTGAATTATTTGTCTGTTCATTATATAATTTTATATGCGGACACTAAAGTCAGGAGGTACGGTGATGAAAGATACAATTCGTAAAGAATATCGCAACGTTTATGAAGCATCAAACAGGAAAATCACCACCGTTAATGTGCCTGAATTCAATTTCTTAATGATTGATGGTGTAGGTAATCCTCGTGTTGATGAATTTAAGCAAAAATCGGAAGCCTTGAGAATCATGTCCCGTGAAGTGCGTGACTATTTCCGTAAGGCCAAAAACATGAACTATCTAATTTCACCATTAGAAGGTATCTGGGATACTTATGATGAAGAACACTTTGATGTCAACCGTAAAACGGATATCAAGTTCACTTTGATGATTGCCCAGCCTAAGCTGCTTGATCAAAATACTTTCAATACCATCAGAGAAAGAGTTATTGCGAAAAAAAGCAATCCTTACTTAAAGGATATTTATGTCAAACGCATGCATGAAGGTGAATGTGTGCAAATGCTTCATAAAGGTACTTACCAGTCAGAAATCGATACGACGAAACGTATTATGGAATATATCACTGTTCAGAATATGAAGCTGAATGGTTTTCATCATGAAATATATTTGAATGATCCAGAAAAAGTTAAGCCAGAAAAGCTTAAAACGATCGTTCGCTATCCAGTAGAGGAACAAGAGGTTTAACGACCTCTTTTTTTAGAAAGAGAGGGAAAATTATGTTATTGGTATCATGGAACGTTAATGGTATAAGGGCCGCCCTTAAGAAAGGATTTGCGGATTTCTTTGAATCCATTGATGCTGATATTTTTGCAATCAATGAAACCAAAGCTCAACGCAGTCAGATTGATTTAGAATTTCCTGGTTACACCAGTTACTATAATGATGCTGTGCGCAAAGGTTATAGTGGTGTAGCTGTTTATACGAAAATCGAACCACTTAATGTCACTTATGGTATTGGTATTGAGGAACATGATCAGGAAGGCCGTGTTATTACTCTGGAATTTGATAAGTTCTATTTTGTGGCTTGTTATACACCTAATAGTCAGCGTGATCTTGTACGTCTTGATTATCGCATGCAATGGGAAGAGGCTTTTCTTAATTACTTAGATTCACTCAATGACAAAAAGCCATTAATACTCGCTGGTGACCTCAATGTTGCCCATCATGAAATAGATTTAAAGAATCCAGCAACCAATCATCACAACGCTGGCTTCTCGGATGAAGAAAGAGCGAAGATGACAGAACTGCTCAGTCATGGCTATACGGATACCTTCCGTTATTTCTATCCTGATATGACTGATGCCTATACCTGGTGGAGTTATATGTTCAAATCCCGTCAGCGCAATGCAGGATGGCGTATAGACTATTTCATTGTCAGTGAGCGTTTAAATGAATCACTTGTAGATGCTTATATATATAAGGATATAATGGGCAGTGATCATTGCCCAATTGGACTGGAGGTTAATGACTTATGAAATTAATGATTATTTCTGATATTCACGGTTCTTATGATGACCTGGCTAAAGTGATGTCTTATTATGAAATGGAGAAACCAGATAAATTGATTATTCTTGGTGATATCCTCTATCATGGACCACGTAATGATTTACCTGATGGCTATGCTCCTAAAAAAATCATTCCTTTATTAAATAAAGAAAAGGATCATATTCTTGCAGTACGAGGCAACTGTGATGCGGAAGTTGACCAGATGGTCCTCGATTTCCCAATTCAAAGTGATTATCTGACACTTTATGCTGATGGTCATATGTTTTTCATCACTCATGGTCATTTATTTGATGAACACAACTTCCCAAGTCTTAATCCAGGGGATGTTTATATCTATGGTCATTTCCATGTGCCTGTCATGAAAGCTTGTGACGATGGTACATATCGTATCAATCCGAATTCAATTGCTTTACCAAAAGAAGGCGTAAAGTCATTTGTGATCTATGAAAACGAAACTTTTATCATGTATGACCTTGATCATCACGAATTTAACCGATTAAATCTACATAAATTCTAAAAAACCGTGCATTTTTGTTAAAAATATGGTATTTTTATAATTGGTGAAGACTAATGGCAAAATATATAGAAATTGCGGAATCAATCCGTGAGAAAATTAAAAGTGGTGAATACGAAAAGGGAGAAAAACTGCCTTACGAATATTCATTGTGCATGACTTATCATTGTAATAAGGAAACAATGAAAAAGGCTTTGAATATTTTGGTCGCAGAAGGTCTGATTATCAGACGTCGTGGTGCAGGCACCTTCGTTAAGGAATTTGACGCTGACAGCTCAACCGCAATGAACAAGACGCGTTCTTTGACGGCACTTGTTGAAGGCAAAAAGAAACTCACCAGCCAGGTGACTGAATTTAGAGTCATCCCTTGTGATGAGTTTATTGCGAAAAAGTTACAGATTGAAGTAGGTGACTTTGTCTACCATATTATCCGTAATCGTTCTGTAGATGACTATCCATTTGTCATCGACATTACTTATATACCACTTAATATTATGCCAAAACTTAAGGTCGATGTATTGCGCCATTCACTCTACGAATATGTCACTGAAGTCGAGGGACACAAGATCCAAAGTTGTCATATCAATATTACTGCCAGCAAGGCAACGCCAAATGAAGTACGTTTTTTCCGTATGAATGAACTTGATGTCTGTGTTCAGGAAGAACAAATCAGTTATCTTGATAATGGTCACATTTTTGAATATACGATTGCCCGTTATGACTATGCCAGATAT
This sequence comes from Erysipelotrichaceae bacterium, assembly GCA_017633115.1. Classification (GTDB taxonomy): domain Bacteria; phylum Bacillota_I; class Bacilli_A; order Erysipelotrichales; family Coprobacillaceae; genus RGIG9341. The sequence goes on from JAGBPZ010000049.1 coordinate 13,134, forward strand.
GAATTCTCAACTATCATGATCAGCCAGTAATCTGGCTGCTTTTTTTTGAAAAAAGCGCATAAAAAAAGTGAAAAGAGGCGATGCCTCTTTTCATTGATATCATGTGGGAAGGATATCATGTAGTGGGAGCGAAAGAAAAATTTCTTTCCCTAATCTACGGAATTATTATATAATAAAAACATAGAAAAGACAATTTCATTTGCACTATTGATGGATTTTATTTGTGCAAAATATTTTATTGGAGATTAGCGGAATGAAGAAACTATGGATAATCATAATCTGTCTGGTGCTTTGTGGATGTACAAAAGGTAAAAATACCGAAAATGCTGGGAATGTACCATCATCTAAGACAGAGGCATCGGTCGTGACGACATCCTGGTTTGATACATATAAGAAAACCGATTCTGATATGACACTTGAAATAACGGAGACAAAAGATTTGGAAAATGCGATGGCTTTCAAGTTTTCAGATGGTAAGCATAGTTTTGAAGATTATGTCATTCTCGATCAGAAAGACGATCATAAAGCAGTATGTGATCTTGGCGAAGATGGTATTGTCATTACATTCACAAAAACGAATGATGGAATAGATGTCAGTGTGGGAGGACAGTTCTTTTATTTAGATGATGATATTACAGGCAGCTTTAGGAGATAGAGCGTATGAGAAACTTGTTCTACAGATTGATAATGTTTATCGACAGTGTCGACGAAGATGATTTGAACTATAAAATCGCATTATATATGGTAAAAAATTTCCCTAGTCTGGGAAAGATGCGTATTAATGAACTAGCAGCAGAGTGTTATGTATCGGCAGCAACCATTTCTCGTTTTTGTCGTGAACTTGGTTTTGAAAACTATGCCGAGTTGAAACAGGAATGTTTACGAGCTATTGAACATGAACGTAAGCTAGGCAATCTGATTGATGTTGAACCTGCTGTTATGAGAGATACACCAAAATTGGCTTCAACTCAGTTCTTAAATCAGTTGACTTCAGACTTGGAAAACTTCTCTGGAAGTATTGACTGGAAAAAGATTGATAGAGTTTTGCAGATGATTCATGATACCGAAGATGTCAACTTCTATGGTATTCAATTTTCAAATGCTGCGGCCACACATCTGCAGGGTGATCTAATGGTTGTAGGAAAATTCACTCATGCACCAATTGATATTCAGGCGCAGGAAAGACGTGCTAAAAATGCCACTGAGGATTCCTTGGCAATTATTATGTCGGTCAAGGGTAATTACATGTACCAGAGTGGTCGTAGAACATTGAATTATCTGGAACGATCAGGATGTACAGTTGTAGTGATTACATCTCAACCTGAAGACGAATTGCCAATCCTTGCTGACTATGTTGTGCCTTTAGGACCTTTCAAAAGCAGCCATTCAGGAAAACATGCCTTATTGGCATTAGTAGAAATGATGGCCTTACGTTACTATACTTTATATAATCCATCGTTTGATATCTTAAGAAACGATATAGGAAAATAATTAAAAGTTGAAAATTTTGAAATGATAATGTACAATGACCGTGCTATAATGCATGGTCATTTGGATATTGACAAGTAGGGAGTGATTATTATGCGCGAGATTGCCGTTGAAACGATTATTGATGCGATTGCAGATGCCTGTATCGATATTAACTGCAAGCTTCCTGGTGATGTCTATCAGCGCTTGATAGAAGCTATAGAGGAAGAAGATTCAGCTATCGCTAAGCATACACTTGATGTATTGAAGGAAAACGCTGATATCGCCAGGGAAACAATGTCGCCAATCTGTCAGGATACAGGTATGGCTTGTATCTTTGTTGAAATTGGACAGGAAGTTCATGTCAATGGTAATTTATCAGCAGCCATCAATGAAGGCGTACGTCGTGGCTATGAAAAAGGCTACTTGCGTAAAAGCGTTGTCAGTGATCCGATGTTTAATCGCGTCAACACAAAAGATAACACTCCAGCAATCATCAGTTATGATATTGTACCAGGTGACCAGTTAAAACTGACAGTGGCACCTAAGGGATTTGGCAGTGAAAATATGTGTCAGGTTAAAATGATGAAACCAAGTGATGGTGTCGAAGGTGTCAAGAAATTCATTCTTCAGGTAGTTGAAGATGCAGGTCCTAATCCTTGTCCACCGATCGTGATTGGTGTTGGTATTGGTGGTACGTTTGATAGTGTTGCTTTAATGGCCAAGAAAGCAATGCTGAGAGATGTTAACAGTGAAAATCCTGATCCACGTTATCGTGATTTGGAAAAAGAAATGCTTGAGAAAGTCAATGCAATGGGTATTGGTCCTGCTGGTTTTGGCGGTCGTACAACGGCATTGGCACTTAATATTGAATGGGCACCAACACATATTGCCGGCATGCCTTGTGCTGTGGCAATCTGTTGTCATGTCTCTCGTCATAAGGAGGTCGTATTATGATTAAGCTTGAAACACCTTTGACGGTAGAAAAAGCTAAAACCCTCCATGCTGGTGATCAGGTCTTATTATCAGGTGTGATTTATACAGGCAGAGATGCTGCTCATAAACGCTTTGTAGAACTGGTTGCAAAAGGTGAACCATTACCATTTGATCCACAAGATCAGGTTATTTATTATGTAGGTCCAACACCAGCTAAACCTGGTGCTGTTATTGGCAGCTGTGGTCCAACAACATCTTATCGTATGGATGCCTATGCACCAAAGATGATGGAGCTAGGCCTGCGTGGTATGATTGGCAAAGGCCGTCGTAACGATGAAGTTAAAGCGGCAATGCGTCAATATGCCGGTGTCTATTTTGGCGCTATTGGTGGTGCAGGTGCATTGATTGCTTCATGTATCAAGTCATGTGAAATCATTGCTTTTGAAGATCTTGGCACAGAAGCAGTAAGAAAATTAACGGTCGAAGATTTACCGCTAACAGTTGTCGTTGACAGCTATGGAGAAGATCTCTATATCAGCGGTCGAGAAGACTATTTGAAAGGGAAAGCTAATGGCAACTAACGACTATAATGAGGTAGATATTCTATATACATTGATGACATATGTGAATGTCTCATCAACACAGGATATGTATTACTCAATTGCACAAAAAATTTTGACACATCTGGATCTTATTCCAACGATTTCTATAAATGATCTTGCCAGTTTGTGTTTTACTTCACCAGCAACTATTTCGCGTTTCTGTAAAGATTTGAATTGCCGCAACTTTGCTGCATTTAAAAAGGAAATGAAACTGGCGCTGGAAATTGCGAAGGATGAAATCCATATACCAGAAGCAGATCATGCTGAACTCATCCAATATCCAGAAAAACTTGTTGATAAGATTTATATGGATACTATCAATTCGCTGATGCAGGGTGTTCGTAACGTTCAGATTGAAGATGTTGATCATATCTGTGAGCTTATCCATGATGCTCACCGTATCCATATGTATGGCTATCAATTTTCACGTATTATCGCTAATGATTTTCAGTTGAAAATGTTGAAACTCAAGAAATTCATCTATTCATTTGTGAATCGTGGTGATGAAATCCAGAAGCTTGAAACAATTGAAAAAGGTGAACTGGTCATCGTCATTTCAGTTTCTGCAGGGACTTTGATTGATTCACTCGTTGCTAAACTGAAAGAATATGAACCGCGTATTCTGCTCATCACGATGAACCAGAATTACAGCAATGATAATGTTGATTATGTTTATTCATTATCTGGTTTTGAAAGCAGTTATACACAATCTGCAATGATGGGTTCAACAAACATCAACACGTTCCTGAATCTCGTTTATGTCCGCTATGGTCTTTTATATGGTAATCAGGAAGACTAAAAACTTTTATAACTGAATCAAATAAGATAAGGAGGAGTGAAAGCTCCTCCTTTAATGTGCCGTTTAACATTATTTTTATAGAAAGTTTTAGAAAAGTGAACTCTAACAGCCGATATTGATTTGGGCAAAATTTGCTTTAGAAATGAATTATTGTGAAAAAAAACATTGAGCATAAAAATACCTTTCTGTATAATGATTATGTGCTAATAGAAGAGAGGTAGAGCTAAATGAACAAGAAAGAACTTGCTCATCGTGTTGCCAACTACTCAAACCTCAATATCACTCAAGCTGAAGCAGCCATTAATGGAACGATTAAGGCAATTACTGTTGCTTTACAGCAAGGTGATAAAGTCACTTTGTCAGGATTGGGTACTTTTGAGGTTAGAGAAAGAGCGCCAAGAGTTGGGCGTAATCCGGCCACCGGTGAAACTGTTACGGTCAATGCTACTAAAGCGCCTGTTTTTAGGGCTGGGACTGTTTTAAAAGCAGCAGTGAACCAGACTGAACGTGTTGATGCCTAGTGATCAACAGTGATTTGATCCTTCTTATAAAGAGGGATTTTTTTGTTTGTCAGAGTTTAAATCTTTTAATGATAAAGTAAACGTATTAAAATATAACTAAGTAATAGACAAGGGGGGTGTGATAATGATTGGTATAGTTTATGCGACACGTCATGGCTCAACGGCGAAAATTGCCAAAGTCATCAACGCTTATATTGGCGATTGTCGATTGATGAATTTAAAAGAAATCGATCATTTGGTGCTTGCGCAGTGTGATACGATTGTTCTTGGAATGCCGGTCTATAATGGTAAATTAGATCGTGATATGGTTGATTATATAAACCATAATCAAGCATTTTTGATTGGAAAAAACTATTCTATCTACATAACAGCTTTGTTTTTCTCGGAATTCATGCACTATGTGACTGAAGAATTTAATTATGACATTTTAAAGAATGTCAAGGTCATCGCTGGACTAGGTGGTGCCATTTATTATCCTGACTTGTCAATTGGTGAAAAAGCACGTTTATCATTGTTGAATAGTGTGACTCGCATTGTGCCAAAAGAACATAATGCCACTATTTATGAAAACTTTAATGACGAAGAAATTCGTATTTTTGCGCAAAAAATAAAACGCATCGATGATGCCGCACAATAATGAGGTAAAGAAAAAGGTGTATCAATCATGATACACCAATTTTTTTAGAGTGCTGCCTTAATACCCGCTAAGAAATCTTCATAAGATTCATAGGCAGGTAAATCAGGATTATCTTTAATAATAGCTTCAGTTGAACGGAACAGGAAACCTGCTTTAGAAGCACGGATCATACCTAAGTCATTGAAGCTGTCACCTGCGGCAATTGTTTCAAAACCCACTGACTGTAAAGCTTTAACGCTAGCCAGTTTTGAATTTTCAACGCGCATTTTGTAACCCGAAATCATGCCATCTTCATCAACAATCAACTCGTTGCACCATAATAATGGGTTACCAAGTTTCTTGATCAATGGACTTGCGAACTGAGTGAAAGTATCACTTAAAATCAATACCTGAGTGGTGTCACGAAGTTCATCTAAAAATTCTTTGGCACCTTCAAGTGGTTCGATTTTCGCAATCGTTGCCTGGATTTCTTTAAGACCCAGACCATGTTCTTTTAAGATATTTAAACGATAAGCCATTAACTTATCATAATCAGGTTCATCTCTCGTTGTTCTTCTTAATTCAGGAATACCGGTTTCTTCAGCAAATGCGATCCAGATTTCTGGAACCAGAACACCTTCAAGGTCTAAACATACAATATTCATACGTGTCTCCTTAATTCTTATTTTTCCACATATATCTTAACATAACTTTTTCAATAGTCAATTATTAGAAATTGACTTCAATAGAACAAAACAATCTGCCAGTACCCTCAATAGTCAATCGTATTGAGGTTTTTTGTATTGCAATAATATTTGCTTGATAATACATTATTATCATGATAGTATTACTTCAATGAGGTGATGGCTATGAGATTCACAAAGATGCATGGTGCAGGTAATGACTATATTTATGTTGATGGTATTAATCAGGATGTCAATCGTGATCCGGATTTTATCAAACGCATTTCGGATCGTCATTTTGGTGTTGGTGCCGATGGCATGATTGTACTTGAAAAAAGTGAACTTTATGATTTTAAAATGGCTATGTATAATGCCGATGGCAGTCAGGGTCAAATGTGTGGCAATGGTATCCGTTGTCTTGGAAAATTTGCTTATGATCACCATTTGACTAATCAGCTTGACTTGCGTTTTGAAACACTTGCAGGTTTACGCACTGTTCATCTGCTAGAAGACAATGGACAAATCGTAGGAGGCAGAGTGGATATGGGTGAACCAACACTTCTCACGAGTGCTTTGCCAATGATGATCGATCAGGACAATTTCGTGAATGAGCCATTGAATATTATGAATCATACCTATCAGGCAACGGCTGTTTCTGTTGGTAATCCTCATCTTGTTTTATTTGTGGATCAGATGCCAGATGATTTGACAGAGATAGGGGAAGCACTCAATAATGACCCAATGTTTCCCGAAGGTGTGAATGTTGAATTCGTGACTGTAATTGATCATACACATATCAAAATGCGTGTCTATGAACGTGGCAGTGGTGAAACCCTGGCATGTGGAACAGGGGCATGTGCTGCTGCTTATGCATGCATTATTGGCCAGCAGATGGCGAGAACGATTGAAGTTGAACTGTCAGGTGGTAAGTTACAGGTTGACTATAGTAGTGGACACCTATTTTTGACCGGTGAAGCCTGCACAGTTTTTGAAGGAGACTATTAAGATGAAAAATGCGGAAGAAATTATTGATTACATTAAGAAGGCAGAAAAAAAGACACCCGTTAAATGTTATATAAGAGGGAAGGACTTGCCTGATATCAATGAATTTCAGACATTTGATATGGGCAGCACCAAATTATTGATTGGTGATCTGGATGTCGTCAAAGGTTATATTGAAACTTATAAAGATGATATTGAGGATTATTATATTGATTATGACCGTCGTAACAGTGCGATTCCGTTGCTTGATACCACAAATATCAATGCCCGTATTGAGCCAGGTTCTTATATTAGAGAAGGCGCAGTCATCGGCGATCATGCGGTCATTATGATGGGCGCTGTGATTAATATTGGCGCTGTTGTTGGTGAAGGCACAATGGTTGATATGAATGCGGTACTTGGGGGCAGAGCAATCGTTGGGAAACATTGCCATATCGGTGCTGGCACAGTTCTTGCAGGCGTCATTGAACCAGCGTCAAATGTGCCTGTCATCATCGATGATGATGTTATGATTGGTGCTAATGCAGTTGTCTTAGAAGGTGTTCATGTAGGTCAAGGTGCTGTGATTGGTGCTGGTACAATTGTCATGGAAGATGTGCCTCCATATAGTGTCGTTGTTGGTAATCCAGGTCGTGTTGTGAAGCAGAAAGATGAAGCAACCATTGCCAAAACGAAACTTGTTGATGATTTACGCCAATTATGATGAACCAGTTAAAAAAATGGCGTCGTGATCTGCATCAGATACCTGAACTTGGATTAGAGGAAATCAAAACGACAGCTTACTTAATGTCTGAATTGACAGCAATGGGCTATGATCCTCACCCATTACCTCTTTTACCTACGGGATGTTATGTGTTTATTGATTATCATAAGTCAAAGACAGTGGCATTCCGCAGTGATATCGATGCCTTGCCAATACAGGAAGATAATGAGGTTGATTATTGTTCGCAACATAAAGGATGTATGCATGCCTGTGGCCATGATGGTCATATGGCTATGCTCTTAGGATTGGCGCAATATCTAAGTACGACAACTGATCATATGAATGTCAATATACTATTATTGTTTCAGCCAGCAGAAGAATCTCCGGGAGCTGCTAAAGACGTTG
>JAGBPZ010000050.1 GCA_017633115.1 Erysipelotrichaceae bacterium
GATTTTAAAGCCCGCAGTCGCAGTGAGGTTTATCATAAGCTGACTTTTTCAATGATGTATTACTATAATGAACAGTTTGTCTTACCATTTTCTCATGATGAAGTCGTTCATGGCAAAAAGACAATTATCGATAAGATGGCTGGCTCTTATGAACAGAAATTTGCGGGGGCTAAGGCTTGCTACATGTATATGTATGCTCATCCTGGTAAAAAACTGAACTTCATGGGCAATGAACTTGGTCAGTTTAGAGAATGGGATGAAAAACGTGAACAGGATTGGGATATTTTGAAATATCCAATGCATGATGCTTTCCATCATTTCATTCATGATCTCAACCATGTCTACCTTTATCATCCATCACTATCGGCAGGAGATTATGAAGAAGATGGATTTAAATGGATCGATTGTCATCAGGAAGAAAAATGTGTTTATGTTATTAAACGTGCTGGCAATAAGGAAACGATGATTATTTTGTTGAACTTTTCAGATCAAGAACAATCTTACCGATACCGTGTCAAAAAACCTGTCAAAATGATTCCATTACTATTCAGTGATGCCAATGCTTATGGTGGTGAAAGTGTCATCAATCATCGTGCTATTAAGTTTAAACGCAGTCATACCTTTAAATTGCCACCACTATCTGGTGCTTACTATATCGAGAAAACAATTGACAATTAGACTAAACCCCCTACAATAAATGCATAGGGGGTTTGACTATGTTGCTTGCAAGTGATTTTGATAATACGCTTCATTTCCATGTCAAAGGATTTCGTGATGAAGATTTGAAGGCAATCAAAGACTTTCAACGTTCAGGACATTTGTTTGGAGTTTGTACTGGACGTAGTTATGAAGGTATTCTGCGTCCGACTCGTGGCTACGATCTGACATTTGATTTTTATATTTTACTAAGTGGGGCATTGATTCTTGATGCTAATGGCAGCATTATTGCGGAAAAGAAATTACCTTATGATGTGGTCAAAGAAGTCATCAAACAAAATCGTGTCTATGCGACGATTGTCAATGATGATGTCATGTATTTTCATTTTTTCCATTTTGTTGATCGCCTGAAGCAGTTTTTAAAACGTCATCGTCAAACACCGAAAATTGTTCTCGCTAACCTTAATAAGCTTAATGTCAAAGAGGTGAATAGTTTCTCGCTGCATTTTTTGCCTCAGGAAATTGAAAAAGCCAAAACTTGTACGCAGATGATTAATGAACGTTATGGTGATATCATGACGGCCTTTCAGAATAAGAATCATGTCGATGTGGCAGCAGCTGGCTGCTCTAAAGGTCAAGCCATTGAAACAGTCAGAGACTATTATCATTTACAAGATGAAGATCTCTATGCAATTGGTGATTCCTGGAATGATGTGCCAATGTTCGAACATGTTGTCAACAGCTATACCTTCAACAATTCACCTGATGATGTTAAAGCGAAAGCTCATCATTATGTCAATAGTCTTGATGAATGCATCAAAGAGATTATGACAACTCAATAATTCCTTTTAACAGTACCTGTAAGGTGCTGTTTTTTTGTATTAATATGTTACAAATAAATATTTAGTTTTTAAAAAAGTATAAAATAGTATAATAAAAAAGTAAATCTAGTATTAAAAACTATTGTAATCATTGGAAAGGTGTGATATAAAGAGTGTGTTCAAACACAAAAGGAGGAAGACTATGAACGAATACAAAATCATTATTTGGGGATTAGGCAGTGTCGGACGTTCCGCACTTCAGATTATCAATGCTAGAAAGAGCTTGACTCTTGTCGGCGCTTACGATGTCAATCCAGCTAAAATTGGCAAGGATGCAGGAATTGTCTGTGGCTTTGAAGAAGCCGGTGTCACAGTCACCGATGATGTTGAGGCATTATTAGAATTAGATGCGGATGTTGTTTTGTATTATCCACCAACTAAGTGGGATGAAGGTGTATTACCAAGTCATTTAGCCGTTCAAGGCAATGTTGATGACATCTGTATGTTCTTAAAAACGGGTAAAAATGTCATCACAACTTTACCGGTCTATTACTCAGAAAAGAATCAGCCTGACTACTTCAAACAGATTGATGAAGCAGGTAAGATGGGTGGCGCTACTTATGTTCAACAGGGTATTTTCCCTGGTTTATTTACACCATATCTGCCAACCGTATTTGGTATGTTGTCACGTAAAATTGATTCAGTTATCGTTTATGGTGGTGAAGATGACTCAATGAATTCAGCACCATGGGTTCAGATCTTTGGTTATGGTGCACATCCTGAAGATATCGATCAGGGACGCTTAGCTTATATTAAAGGTATTATCTTTACTTATTATGCTCATACATGTAAAGAAATCGCTGATCGCTTAGGTCTTGATTGGGATGAATTCTCATGTACATCTGAAGTCGTTCTCTCTGATAAAGAAGTGACAACACCAAACGCGCATGTATTACCAGGTACAGTTGGTGCTCATATCTTCTACATGAAATGTTTAAAGGATGGCAAAGAAGTAAGTGGTTATCATTTTATTCATAAAGCTGATGGCTCAATCCTTGAAAATCTTTCACTTGAAAAGTCAATTGAAATCAAGGGTGAACCTGATGTAGATGTACAGATCAAAGGTATTATCGATCATTTCGATCCATTCCTGACATCTGCTGCACCTAATGTCAACCTTATTCCATCACTTGTTGCCGCTGAGCCAGGGTATAAAAATGCTTTAGATATTCCGGTTGGATATTTACCAAAATAAAAGAATAAATATGTTCCATAGACAGCCCCTAATGAAGGCGCTCTTTAGTGCTTTTCATAAGGGGCCTTTTCTTTAAATTGTCTTTTAAATAAAAGAAATTGAGAGAATTTTTAAAACAGAATGTGTTCCTTTTGCCTCGCTCTTAATGCTCATTTATAATGTAATTAAGGAAAAGAAAAATAGAGAAGCAGAATATAGAAGGAAAGAAGGAATTGGTTTTGAAAGAATGGACACGTGAGGAAAAATATCGTTATTTAAAAGATCCACAAGAGTTAAAAGGACTCTATGATCAGATTTCAAAATCTGCTTATAGACAGACATTCCACAATCAGGCTGTCACTGGTTTGATGAATGACCCAAACGGGTTTGTCTGGCACGATAACAAATGGCATCTATTTTATCAGTGGTGTCCTTGGGGTGCTGTTCATGGTTTAAAACATTGGTATCATATTATTTCGAAAGACTTAGTCACATGGCGTAATCTTGGTGTTTGCTTATTGCCGGACCAGGAAGATGGTTATGATAATAGAGGCGTTTACTCTGGCTCAGCAATGCCAATAGGTGACAAGATTTATTTGTATTATACAGGTAACCATCGTAATGAAAACTGGGTCCGTCATGCTTATACCTGCCTGGCTCGTTTAGGCAATGATGGCTGGCCAGAAAAATATCCATTACCATTATTTGGTGCCAATCCAGATTATACTGAGCATCAGCGTGACCCAAAAATCATCTGTATGCCAGGTATGGATATTTATTATATGTTGATAGGTGCCCAGACTAAAGATCATCATGGCTGTTGCCTTGTTTATTCATCACATGATCTCCAGCATGGCTGGCAGTTCGCAGGTGAATTAAAGGTTCCTGGCTATGAAAACTTTGGTGACATGTGGGAATGTCCATCAATTGAATACATCGGCGGGAAAGATGTTCTGTTGTTCTGTCCACAGCATATGACATTACCAGGACGTGGACAAAGCCAGAACCACAATGGTTACTTTATTGGTCATATGGACTGGTATTCATTGACATTTACACCAGAAGGCCAGTTCCATGTCCTTGACTTTGGTTTTGATTCTTACGCTGCTGCCTGCGCTAATAACCTGCAGGAAGCAGATAAAGCAGTCTTGATTGCCTGGATGGGTGTCCCTGATGTCAGCTATCCAACTGATGAAGAAAACTGGGCTGGCTGTCTCACATTACCAAGAGAATTAACTGTCAGAAACCGTCGTTTGGTACAACAGCCATTACCAGAATTAAAGAAATTAAGAGATGAACGTATCAGTCTGACGTGGAATGAATTTGGATGTTATGAACTTCCTCGTGCAGCAGAAGTTGAAATTGATTGCCGCAAAGGTGACGTTAATCTTAAATTCTTTACGAATGAAAAAGGTGAGGGTGGCTTATCAATTGTTTATGATGATGCCACAGGCTATATTACCGTTGACCGTAGTGGCATGACCATTACCTTCAATGAACAGGAAGGCAGTTCTCGTCAGCGTCATCTTGATCAGTATCTCAACCATTTACGTATTTTCATTGACAGCTCTTCAATTGAAATCTTCGTTAATGATGGTGCGGCCGTCTTTACATCACGCGTTTTCCCAACACCAGAAGAACATTATATGGTCATCGAGGGTGATGTTTTTGAACGTCTCTGGACATTAAAACCAGCTGTCAAAGACGAATTCTTGATCTAACGATAAAAAGGCTCAGATGAGCCTTTTTAAATTGCGAAAAAAAGATGGCCTAAGCCATCTTCTTACCCATGATATTCTTCATCGTAATCATCATCATCGTCTGCATAGCTTGAATGCATATATTCGCGTGATGATACACGGTTACGTTCGCGTTCTTTTTCAACAGCTTCAGAAATGAGTTCTTTGACTTCTTCCGCATTTCTGATATTTTTGATATCAAAGCAACCTAAGTCTTTATCATTACTATCAATATGAACTGTACCTAAACCAAAGAGTCTTTGAAGTAAAGAACGTTTCAAAGCTACATTGACAACACGGTATAATCGCACTTCATATTCTTTAAGAGACAATAAACCAGTTTCGACAAACAGACGGTTTTCACTCATACTGAACTTTGTAAATGTCCATGGCAAACCACACCATAAGCGTTTACGTTCGCTCCAGATGATTTCATCTTTTCTCATAAACAGCACCTCCTGTACCTAATAATATGATACCTTATTTTATTCAATCTACAATATTTTTTTGAACCTTTTACAAAAATCAGATGGTCTATGTTAAGATGTATAGGGTGATTATTATGGCATTATTAGAAACAAGACATTTGTCCAAAGTTTATGGACTACATACCGACACAGAATTTGTTGCTCTTCATGATATCAATTTTGAAGTTGAAGAGGGCGAAATGATTTGTATCATGGGACCAAGTGGCAGTGGTAAATCAACATTTATCAATGCGATTTCAACTATTGATTATCCTACTAGTGGTAATGTTCTGATTGATGGCGAGGAAGTGCGTGCTCTCACGGGTAAACAGATTGGTCGTTTTCGTTCGTCAACTTTAGGCTTCATTTTTCAGAATTATAATCTTTTAGATACACATACCCTCTATGAAAATATTGCCATGCCTATGTCCTTAGCGAAAGTCAATCAAAAGGAACAGGCAAAACGTATTAAAGAACTGGCAGATTATTTAGGTATTACTGCATGCTTAAACAAATATCCAAATGCTTGTTCAGGTGGGCAAAAACAACGTGCTGCTATTTGTCGTGCTTTAGTTAACGAACCTAAAATCATCGTTGCGGATGAACCAACAGGTAACCTTGATTCAAAAAACTCAAAACGTTTGATGGATGTGTTCAAGGACCTTAACGATCAAGGCGTGACAATCATTATGGTAACCCACGATGCTTTAGTCGCTTCTTATTCAAGCCGTTTTGTCTATCTTCACGATGGTCGTATTGAAACAGAATTAAGACGTGGTGATTTAAGCCAGGATGAGTATTTTGAAAAAATCATGGCTATCAATGCCCGTGAATCACAAGAGGTGCTCAAACAATGATTCATCATGCTTTACGTTCGATGCGTCAGAGCCTGTCCCATACGATTTTCTTTACTCTGACTTTTATCATCACTTCAGCGTTTATTCTGCTTTATTTCACCCTGGCTTTAAGTGATGAAATTGGTGTCACGCTCTTTTATTCATCAAATAATATCCAGACTGTGGTTAGTATTTTAGTCATTCTTATTTGTATGGTGGCCATCTTTTTTGCGAATGATTTTTATGTCAAACAAAAGGCCCAGGATCTAGCTGTACAGCTTGTCTGTGGTGCTACCTATAGCCAACTGGTTCTTTATTTATTAATGCAGACCGGTCTATTAATGATGATTGGGATTGTCTCTGGTATGGCTTTAGGATTGTTTATGATGCCAGGATTTAATGTGATTCTGGAACAAATCTTTCATGTCACACATATGTTGTCTTTCAATCAGGAGGCATTCGTGGCAACGGTTGTTGTATTAGTGATGGTCATCTTTTATGCCACTTTTTTAAATCTTGGTTACAGTTATCGTAACAGTATTCACAACTTGCTCGTGAATCGTGGAGAGATGGGGAAAATTGGTTTTAGGATTCCGAAACTGTTTAGAGCGATTGTCACACCAAAAGTCAAAGGTATGTTTGCCCTTATTCTCGTCGTGATGATGACGGTTATGTTTTGTCTATCTGATGCTTCTGATTTGTTTGGCTATGCTTTGATCTGGCTGTTTGGTTTTTCCCTGGCTGTCAATAATGTGGTCTTGCCAGGATTAAGATATCTTGTTGCCCATAAGTGGGCTATGCATCCTCATCTCATGGCTATTGGTGGTTTTTTACGCCATGACATTCATGCTCTAAAATCAGAATTACTGCTTTTGATTGGTAGTGATATCATCTTCTATACTTTGATGATCAGGAATGTCACGGATGCTGTTGCTTCAACATTGAGTGGCTTATCATTTGTAGTCGTGAATATTTTGATGAGTATGGTTATTATGTTCAAATATAGTTCTGAAGTTTCTACGCGTTCACAGAGTGCTCAGGTGTTACTTTGTGTGGGTTATTTGATGGAAGATATTGATCATATCATTAGACGTGAAACCTTATTATTTTATGCTTTCATCGTGCTTTCTGATATGATTGTCATTACCACTATTGGTGGTAATCTTGTGATTCATCATATCATCAGTCAAAACTTGTTGATGGGGATGATTGTTCTGTTTTTGATTCCAATGGCTATCTGTATGTTGATGAATATGTTTTACTATCATCGTGTGATTCATGGTGATCTATTACAACGTGCCGAATAATTATTGTTGTCATGCTTTGACAGTTTTTCGGTTTGTGAGTGAGGTGGTTATAGCTGCCTCACTTTATTATGCATTTAGTGAGATTTTTATATGACAAATGTCATATAATTTATTGGCTTTATTGCAATGATTATTGAACATGTTACAATAGCGTCAACTAAGCATTTCATAAAAAAACAACTGACAGGTGGTGGGGAAAATAGTAAAAATAAGTGAGCTGAAAGAAGGCAATATTCAGAATGTAAGAAAGTGCTTTCTAAAAGGTAATATTTGGGTAAAAAGGGACCTGGCCGATGCGACAGGAATGTCACTAGCTGCCATCACAAATATTCTTCAGCTATTAGTCAACAATAATGAAATTAAGTTTATTGGCTATGCTGATTCGTCAGTTGGTCGAAAAGCTAAGAAATATCAAATCAATCCTGATTTCAGACATTATGGAACGATTTCCTGCCGTTATTATCAAGGACAGGGGCAATTGACAATTAGTCGTTACTCTCTTTTAGGTGAGGAAATCAGCACTAAAGTCATCGATGAAGATATCACTAAAGATACTATCGCTCAGGCTGCCAAGGATTTAATCAGTCATGATCCAAGCATCATTGCGATTGTTTTCAGTATTCCCGGTATATGTCGAGCTGGTCGTATTGAAAGCAGTACTGTACGTGGCGTTGTCGGACTTAATCTTTTGAGTTATTTAAAAGATCAGCTTGATTGTAAAGTTGTCATTGATAATGACATTACCTTTGCCGCAGTTGGTTTTGATGCTTTACACCCTGGGAATCTATCGATTTTTGTCTGTCAGAACGATGAAGGCTATACCCGCAGTGTTATCATGCATAATGGTGAAGTCACTCGTGGAGCAACTGATTATGCCGGTACCCTATTGAATGATGAAGAAGGCGATGCCTTTACGAAACTACGCCACCAATTAGCGACCATCAATAGTTTGATTGATCCTGACATCATTGGAGTTTATTCTAAAGCATTAAGTGATTTTGATGAACGTGATTTATTGATCGATATTCCAATTTATCATCGTACAAAAATCAAGGTTATCAATGATCCGGAAAAAGAAATTAAACTGGGTATGAAGACAATTTGTTTAAAAGCTTTATTCAATGACGATTAAACCATCTACGGATGGTTTTTCTTATGTATTTTATGCAGATGTTTCGCATAAAAAGTCATCCAATTGTAGTCAATGAATTGATTTTTCGCTATAATATGACTGTTAAAAAAGTAAAAAAAGTGAGGTCTGAAATATGGAATTAATGACTTATCGTGGACATATCCGCAACTGGCAGGAATTATGTCAGACACTTGAATTAGATGAAACCCTTAGCCGTCGTGAACGCGAAGAGGCAATCTTGCTCGCAGGCTATGAAAAATGGGGTTATGAATTACCAAAACACATTTATGGTATGTTTGCTTTCGCCATTAAAGATGGTGATAAACTTTATCTTGTACGTGATCAGTTTGGTACTAAACCAATGTATTATTACGTTACTGATAAGAATACTTTATTATATGGCACTATGATCAGAGACTTTATGGATGACCCTGATTTCCATAAAGAATTAAACCGTGACATGTTGCAGATTTATTTAAGTTTAACTTATGCAGCTGGTGAAAATACTTTCTTTAAAGGTGTTAAGAAAGTTATGCCTGGTCATTATGTTGTCTTTGAAAATGGTCAGCTGACAATTACCCGTTATTGGAATCCAGAATTCCATCCTGATAAGGAAAAAACATTGGATGCCTGGGCTGATGAAATCTATAGTACTGTTGCTGATATTTTCAAACAGGTGAAAACTCCTGATGAAGAAGCAGGCAGCTTCTTATCAAGTGGTGTAGACTCATCATTTGTCATGGCTATGTCTGATGTCAAAACAACTTATTCATGTGGTTATGATGACCAGCGTTTTGATGAATCACCACTCGCAAAAGTGACAGCTGATCAGTTTGGCCGAGGCTTTAGTCGTTGTTTGATTACACCTGAACGTTATTTTGATGTCGTTCCTTTCACTATGTATAACATGGAACAGCCTCTTGGTGATGCTTCAGCTATTTCATTCACTATTGCCTGTCTGGAAACCGCAAAAGATGTGAAGATTTGTTACTCTGGTGAAGGTGCTGATGAATTCTTCGGTGGTTACAATATGTACCGTAATGCTGAACGTTATGGTGATAATTTAAGAAACTTCTATGTTGGTAACACCAATATCATGAAGGAAGATGACAAGAAAAAAATCCTTAAGTACTATAAGGAAGATTATCTGCCTATCAATCTGGTACAGAAGGACTATGACGAAATGGAAGGTCTTGATCCATTATCAAAGATGTCTTTGATAGATATTAAAGTATGGCTGGATGGCGATATTTACTTGAATGTTGATAAGATGTCAACAGCTGCTGGCTTAGAAATCAGAATGCCTTTAACTGACTTACGCGTCTTTGACATTGCTTCAAGATTACCATCATGTTACAAAGTCAATGATACGCAGAATAAAGTCGCTTTAAGAACAGCTGCAGCTAAAGTTTTACCTGAAGAAGTTGCATTTAGAAAGAAACTTGGCTTTATCGTTCCAATTCGTATGTGGCTGGCAGATGACAGATACAATGGTGATGTTAAACGTCTGTTTAACAGTGATATTGCGGAAGAATTCTTTGATGTTCAGGCTATTAATCAAATCTTTGATGATTATGTCAATGTCAATTCAGACTTATGGCGTATCGTCTGGACGATTTATGTCTTCCTAGTATGGTACGAAGAATATTTTGTTAAAAGATAATAAGAGTTAAGCCACTGTTTAATTAAGCGGATGGCTTTTCTGTTTGTATGAAATCAGTCAATGAAAATTGACTATGGAATAGAGGAGATGTCGATATGAGTGAAAATAAAGGAATTGTCGATACAATCAAACAAACTCTTAACGATGGTGCAGACTTTGCAAAATCGAAAGCACCAATCGTGACAGAAGGCGTAAAATCTGCTGGTAAGTTGATTGTTGACAAAGGTACTGATGTTGCCGAAACAGCTGTTGATATCGTTGGTACTGGTGCCTTTAAAGCTGTTGATTTAGGAATAAGCGCAAAACGTAATATCGGTAAAGCCGATGAACTTAAAGATAAAGCACTAAGTGTTGCCAATAGCGGTAAAGAGAAGGCATTGTCAGCTGGTCGTGTAGTTGTAGAAAAAGGTAGTGATGTCCTTGACGCAGCCGGTGATTTACCACCAGTTGTCGCTGTTCGCGAATCTAAAGCAGGTCGTACAGTCACAAGTGGTGCAAAACGTGCTGTTGATTTTGCGGGTGATCGTGTTGAAGATGTCAAAGCAATTGTTTTTGTAGAAACACCTTCAGCCAAAGATATCCAGACCGCATTATTAACATGCTATGCTGTCATGTTAAAAGATATTGAAAAACTAGTTGAACCTTATCAGAAGAAACATCATTCTCCAGATAAAGCAGCCAGAGAATGGTGCCGTCATTATATGGTCAAAAGTGGCACTTCACCTTTTGTCGATGAAGTTAAAGATTTAGGCCTACTACCTGATTCGATCCCATTAAACTTAGCCCGTATGTGGCATTTACAGTTAGAAATGTGCGCTGGTGTGGCTTTGATTGGTGGCTTTGATGTCACAAATGACCGCGTTAAAACACTTGTGATGTTGGCGTTGACAGGTCAGCGTCTCAGAGATAGTCTTCATCGTCATGGTATTGATTTTGGCAATAATTTTTCTGAAGTAAGTATCTATCTGTTGAATCCATCTGTCAAAGACAATCTCAACAAAGCTGTTTATGAGGGATTTGAAAAGAAATTTAAGGAAGCAGGAATTGTCAATGTAGGTAAAGCCATTCCATTAGTTGGCAGTGTCATTAGTGGTGGTCTTGATTTTGCGGATACAACTATTATTTCCCGCAATGCCCGTCATTTCTTTATCAATCGTAGAGGATAAAAAAACGAAGCATCGAGCTTCGTTTTTTGTTAGACTTCAAGTTTCATCCAACGATTAGTATGCAAATAGATAATCATAAATAAACCAACTGAGATCAGCTGAATACACATCGCAATCCAAGCTCCAGTCAATCCAAAATGAGGTGTCAATAGTAAAGCTAAAGGAATACGGATACCCCACATCGAAATCAGTTCTGACAGTGATGGTGTCAATGTGTCGCCACCACCACGACAAATACCAGTGCTGACTAATAGTGAAGCAAAGAATGGTTCAGCAAAGGCTTCAATACGTAAAACTCTGACACCAAGATGAATGATTTCTTTATTTGTGGTAAATAAACTCATCATAAATGGCGAGGCAATGAATAAAAATAGACCAGTTAAAGTCATTAAGCTCATACCTAAAGTAAGTATGAGTCGCGAGAATTGTTTGGCCAATTCTTTTCGCTTTGCACCCATAGATTGGCCAATCAAAGTCGTGCTCGCAAGCTGAATACCATAACCAGGCATGTAACAGATACTTTCAGCGGTAACCGCAAAGGAGTGGGTTGCCAGTGATAGTGGACCAAGTGGAGAAATGATACGTGTCAACATCATCTGGGCTGATCCATACACAAACTCGTTGAAAGAAACAGGCAGTGATAATCTCAAGGCTTCAGTCGTATCTTCAAGGTTGAAATGAAAATGTTCATCAGCTCTTAGTTTGAGCTTATCAGAAATAAAACATAAATAAATCAATAAGGTTAAACCACCAACCACATAACTCATAGCCGTGCCAAGCGCAGCTCCAGTAACGCCTAAGTTCATACCAGGAAGGAAGAAAAATGTGTGCGATGGGAAGATAAAAAAGGCATTGAAGATAACGTCTAATAAACACATGATGACATTGAGTACAGCAACAATGAGAATGTCTCCAGTGGATTGGATCATCCCAGCACATCCACGGGTTAAACCGACAAACAGGAGTGATAATCCATAAATACGGAAGTACATTGATGCATCTTTGATAATGTCAGCATGTCCTCCCAGCCAGCGAGGCAGATAAGGCGATAGCGTCACACAGATGAGTGTTAATGTCAGTGTTAAAAACGCCAGCCACAACAGTTCATGTTTCATCAAAGAGCGTGCGCGTTCATCACGTTTTGCCCCGATTTCATGAGCAATCAGGATATTAAAGCCAAGCAGCCAGGCAGCAATCTGACCACCAATCAGCCATGTCGATGATGACACTAAAGCAATTGAAGCTGCTTGTGATGATCCTAAACGTCCTACCATAGCGGCATCAAGATATTGCATAATGACAGTTGTCAGTTGTGCCATGATTGATGGACCGCTAAGAAGCAGTACTGTAATAATCATTTCTTTTTGGCTTAATGATTCACCATTTCGGATTTTTGAAAGTAAAGCTTCTGATGACATAGGACCCTCCTTGAACATCACTAATCATATCAAGGGATGATTACGATTGTCAATTGCTCCAAATTTGAATGGATGTCTTCTTGACATCCATTCTTATTATTTATATACTTTAATCAAGAGTTGATGAAAGTAGGTGATGTGATGGCAAAAGTTACACAATTAAAGTATGAAAACATACATCGTGTCAGGACACATCTCTATGATAATCAACTGTGGACTAAAAATGACCTTGCCAGACAAACAGGTATTTCACCAGCAAGTATGACAACGATACTACAAGATATGGTGAAGTCAGGTGAAGTGGATTATATCGGAGATGCTCCGTCAACAGGTGGACGTAAATCTAAACAATATCGATTGAATCCCGATTATGTTCATTTTGGTCTTATGGTTTTACAGACCTGGAGTGATCATGAAGTCTTAAAAGTCATGATTATGAGTCTCGCAGGAAATATTCTAAATGAGGATGTCTATCGTGAATCTCATCTCACTCTTGATGATGTATTCAAGGGTGCTGATCAAATTCAAAAAGATCAGAAAGTCGAGTCGCTTATTATAAGTATTCCTGGTGTCGCGACTAATGGATTTATTTCCATAAGTGATGTGGTATCGCTTAGGAATGTTGATTTGGGTCAGTTGATCAAGGAGCGATACGGTTGGCAATGTCATATTGAAAATGATGTCAATATCGCCTGTATTGGTTTTGGTGATCATTATTCAGGAGAACAGAAGGCACTCATCTATCAGCCAGAACGTGACTATGTCGGTTGTGGCATCATGATTGATGGTAAACTTTACAATGGCGCGCATCACTTTGCGGGTGAATTATCTTATCTGCCATTGATGTCACGTCCACAACAAAAAGCATTGCTTAAAGAAGATCCACTTTCTCTTCTCCAAATTTATATTGGGATGTTAAGCTGTGTCATTGATCCAGAGCTGATTGGTGTTTACAGCGAAGTGGTTCATGATTTAAAAGAAGATGATCTTTTGCGGAATACTCAGGAAGGTTATCAACCGCGATGTGTTATTCTAGCAGATTTTCAATCATATTTGTATCAAGGATTATATGCGATAGGTAAACAAGTCAATTTAGAAAGGATGAAAGAAAATGAGTAATTATATTGATTTACACATGCATAGTTTATATAGCGATGATGGTGAATTCACACCAACATCTTTAGTTGAACAGTGTGAGGCAGCAGGTGTTTCGATTATGGCCATTGCTGATCATAACTGGGTCAAAGCCATTGATGAAGCAAAAGCAGTTGCTGCCACTAAAGGCATTCGTTACATTCCAGCCATTGAAATTGATTGTGTTTATAAAGGCATCAATCTACATGTTTTAGGCTATGGTATTGATTATTCAAATCCAGCTTTTAATCAGCTTGGGCAGGATATTATGGATCAGGAATTAAAGCTCAGTCTTAAGAAGATTGATATGACAAATGACTATTTTGGCGTTGAATTATCAAAAGAACAGTTAGATGCGATCTCACCTAATGGAGTCTATGTTGGTGAAGCATTTGCAGAAGCTCTATTAAATGATCCTCGTTATGATAATCTAGAAGCACTCAAGCCTTATCGTGCTGGTGGTGCACGTAGTGACAATCCTTATGTCAATTTCTATTGGGATTTCTATTCACAAGGCAAACCAATTTATACTGAAGTTATTTTCCCATCGATGGAAGAAACAATTAAACTCATCAATGATAATGGTGGTGTCGCTGTTTTAGCTCATCCTGGTAATAATCTTAAAGGTCAGTTTGAAGTTTTTGATGAAATGGTCGCGAAAGGCATGCAAGGTGTTGAAGCATTCAGTTCTTATCATAGTGTCGAAACAAATCATTATTTCTACAATAAAGCTAAAGAGTATGATCTACTTTATACTTGTGGCAGTGATTTCCATGGTAAAACAAAACCAGCTATTTTCTTAGGTGAAAATGGTTGTGATATTGATCCTAAGGACATCGAAGAAAAGTTAAAAGCATATCATTTAATTTAATCAAAAAGAGCGGTCGTTGAACCGCTCTTTATCTTTTTGTGACTTTTTGACCATAGATGGTTGTCCAATCTTTTTTCATAGATATTGGAATCCAATCATATTTCTGACACATTTTTTTCATCTTTTTTGCTTTAGTCATGTCTCCATTTTCACGTTTAGTGTCATCACAACAAAGCATATAGGCCTGGCTTTCATATTTAGGATTTCCCATGGTATAATTGGCCATTTCAATATCCCCATCACTATTACCAAATGATAAGACTGGTCGAATACCTATGTCTTTTTTGATTTTTTTGACTTTATTTTTCTTCGCATTTTTAAACAAGAATTGACCACCAAGAACCTTATAGCTTCCTTGTCCGTTTTTATTGTTTTTGGTTTTCACAGATTGATCAGATCCTAAAATGTGATTATTAGGGATATTTAAAACAGGATGTGCAAGTGCCTGAACAACGAAGCTGTCAGTGGCAGTGATGATATAGATGGTAAAGTCATAGGCTTTAAGCAGGTCAATGACTTGTAACATTGGCTGATAAAAAGCTTCTTTACGTAGCATGCCTTTATAGCCTGGTGCTTTTGTTGAACCAAAATCAATCACGTATTGTTTAAAATCTGATAATGACATTCCTTTAAATGCAGAAGCAGTCATTTTACCAATTGATGAGCTGACATTTCTTGGCTTGATATGTTGGTCGATCGCTTTTTGTATACGATTGGCAATCATGCGTTCATGATTACTGGCATGATTCTTATATGATGGGTCTTTCAATATACGATAAGCAAGCAATTGGTAATTGAAGTAACAAGGGTCAGTTTCACAAAATAATGTGCCATCAAAGTCAAATACCGCAATTCTATCAGTGACAGGAATATATTGATCGCCACTTTCATCACTGATATTTTTTAGATACTCAGGTAAAGTCTTATATAGTTTTGAATCAGATGACCACAGTGTTAATTTGGGTAATGGTTCATTGATCACACTGCTGTCGTCTGATGGATTGGATTCATGAATTGGTTTTTGTGGTTTGCCTTTTTGAGAAGAAAGTAAACCAATGATGAAAGTTAAGCATACAAATATCACTAAGAATAGCTTTAAATACCTTTCCTTATAAGCCATAATCATTACTTGTATCACGTTCATATCGTTAGTGATACAGTCTCCTTTCACATCTGAGATAAGTACATTATAGTATAAAATGACAATGCAATAATAGAATCATGGGGAGTATTCTTATCCTATTGATTTTTTTGTTTATTCACTTGTGGTA
>JAGBPZ010000051.1 GCA_017633115.1 Erysipelotrichaceae bacterium
AAACACTATGTCAACAGTATTAATTACCGGTGCATCCAACGGAATTGGTGAAGCATGTGCCCGTTTACTTGCTAAAAAAGGTTATGATTTAATCTTAACCGCACGTAATACTTATAAAATGGAAACAATCAGACAGGCAATCCTTGAAGACTATGATGTTCACTTCGATATTATCAAATGTGATTTAGCTGTCTTAGATTCAGCTCAGGAACTTTATAACGAAGTCAATAGAAGACATTTAGATGTTGACATCCTTATTAATAATGCTGGGTTTGGTGATCAGGGAGCTTTCCTGGAGAGTGACTGGCAGAAACAAAAAGAAATGGTCCTGTTGAATGTCATGTCACTGATTCAACTGTCTTATTTATTTGGTAATCAGATGAAAGACAAAGGACAGGGACGCATTCTTAATGTGGCATCAATTGCAGCATTCTGTTCTGGTCCATATATGTCAATTTATTATGCCACTAAAGCATTTGTCTTATCCTTTAGTGATGCCTTATCACGTGAACTTGAAGGCACTGGCATTACCGTCACTTGCCTGTGTCCAGGACCAACGGCTACGGGCTTTATGGAACGAGCCAATCTGGGCGATTCACCGATGTTTAGCTTCTTTAAACCTGCTCATGCCACTGATGTTGCTAAGTTAGGTTTAAAAGCTATGTTTAAAGGCAAGACCCTCGTGATCCATAGTGTAGGCGGTCATCTTTTAAATCTTGCCGTTCGTGTAGCTCCACGAGTTGTTGTTGAAAAATGCATGGTATATGTCAATGGCAAAAGAACGATTGACTAACGAACACCTTAATCATCCTTTTGCCCCACTTATTGATGAAAATTGTACAGTTTTAATTCTTGGCAGTTTTCCCTCTCGTCAGTCACGAGCTGTTGATTTCTATTATGGACATCCACAGAATCGTTTTTGGAAAATTATGTCTGCTTTGATTGATGAAGAGATACCAGATGATGTGAATGTTAAAAGGGAGCTTCTACTTAAACATCATATCGCTCTATGGGACATCATTCATGAATGTACGATTACGGGCAGTTCTGATAGCTCAATTAAAGATGTTGTGCCCAATGATATCAAAGCCTTGATCGATCATTCGTCAATCAGACATATCTATTGTAATGGGCAGACATCGGGTAAACTCTACAAGCGTTATGCCTTGAAAAAGACCGGTATTGAGGCAACTATATTACCTTCAAGTTCGCCTGCCAATGCCCGTTTTTCTCTTGCTCGTTTGATTGAAGAATGGGGCCAGATGATTGATTTGTCGTAAACGATTTTGTCTTCGATAATTGTTTGACAAGCCACAGATGATAGTCTATGATGGAGACACTTAAGTGAAAGGAGTGGCCCTATGGAATCTTTGGCAGCATGGTTCGCAAATACACTAGGACAATATATATCAGCCAATGCGGTTGTTTTTATCGTTTCCTTATGTCCGATTCTTGAATGTCGTGGTGGGTTGATCGTTGCATCGCTATTGCAGGTACCTATTCCTACGGCAGTATTACTTTGTATTGTCGGTAATGCGTTACCAGTCCCATTTATTCTTCTGTTTATCAGACATATTTTTAAATGGTTAAAGAAGTTTGACTGGTCTAGACCATGGATTGAAAAGCTGGAAGCTCATGCCATGAATCGCAGCAGTCGTCTCGATAAAGGTGAATTCATTGGTTTACTATTGTTCGTTGGTATTCCTCTACCTGGAACAGGTGCCTGGACTGGCTCACTTATAGCTGCATTACTGGAAATGGATATTAAAAAAGCAACACTGGCAGCCTTTTTAGGCATTTTGCTGGCAACAGTTATTGTTGGAAGTTTGTCATATGGTCTGCTTGGAGTGTTGTAACTGTTGAAAAGTTAAAAAAAATCACTTAAAATGAGGTTGTTGAAGGGGAGTAGCCCGTAAAAAAATAGATCGTCAACACGTGATTATTCACCGGTCTATTTTATCATGTCCATGTTAGGCGAGACCTTTGATAGAAAGCGAATCTTTACTTTTTTATCAAGGGAGGAAAGCGTACATGTATCAAAAAAGTATAGAAGAAGTGACTCGTTTATTGAATACTGACCGTCGTGTCGGTTTAACGTCACAAGAAGCAAAAAAGAGACTTAAAGAAGATGGCTATAATGAATTAATGAAGCCTAAGAAAGAGTCTCTTTTAATGCGCTTTATTAACCAGTTTAAAGACTTGATGATCATCATTCTGATTATTGCAGCCGCTGTTTCAGTCATCGTTGAACCTGATGACTGGATCGATTCATTAATTATCGTAGTGGTTGTTTTACTGAACGCCATTCTTGGTGTTGTCATGGAAAATCAGGCTGAAAAGAGTTTGGAATCACTGGAAAAACTCAGTGCCCCACAATGTAAAGTTGTTCGTGATGGACAGACCTTAGTCATTCCATCTAAAGAATTAGTTAAAGGCGATGTCATCCTGTTAGAAGCAGGGGATATGATTCCAAGTGACGCCCGAATTCATCATGCTCACAACCTGCAGGTTGATGAAAGTGCCTTGACTGGTGAATCTGTACCAGTTGATAAAACTGTTGAACCTATTGATGGTGAAGTTGTCATCGGCGACCAGACTAATATGGTCTTCTCATCAACAGTTGTTACTTATGGTCGTGGTCGTGCTGTCGTCACTGCAACCGGTATGGACAACGAAGTTGGTAAAATTGCTGGCATGCTGATGAGTGAAAAGAAAGAATTAACACCATTACAGGTACAGTTGAATGAAATCGGTAAAGTTATTGGTTTCATCTGTATCTTCATCTGTGCGATTGTTTTCGTTTTAGAAATCATCACTGGTATCAGTGCTTTAAATGCTTTTAAAACAGCTGTTGCTTTAGCCGTTGCTGCAGTACCAGAAGGGTTGGCAGCTACTGTTACAATCGTTCTGGCATTAAGCGTTACCCGTATGGTTGAACGTCATGCTATTATTCGTAAACTGCCTGCAGTTGAAACATTAGGTTGTACATCAATTGTTTGTAGTGATAAGACAGGTACTTTGACACAAAACAAAATGACAGTTGTTAAGACTTATCTTTACAAACAGGATGTTAAAGATATCGACGATGCTGATGAAACGACTCAGGAAATGCTTGACTTATTTACTCTTTGTAGTGATGCCACAAATGTCGATGGCCAGGCTGTAGGTGATCCTACTGAAGTTGCATTAGTTGATGCATCAAGTAAATTTGGTCATCTTAAAGCTGACTTAATGGCAGCCCGTCCAAGAAAAGGTGAATTAGCCTTTGACTCAGACCGTAAGATGATGACTGTTATCGTTGCTGAAGGTGATCATTTCTTATCAATCACTAAAGGTGGTCCTGATGTCATCCTGCAGCGTTGTCACGATGTTGATGAAGCATTGGCTATGAAAGCTAATGATGCTATGGCTGAAGGTGCTTTGCGTGTCCTTGCCGTAGCCACTAAACGTTATGAAACTAAACCTGAAGTACTTGAAAGTGACAGCGTTGAAAATGATATGGACTTTGTTGGGTTCGTTGGTATGATCGACCCTGCAAGACCAGAAGCAAAAGTAGCGATTCAAACTGCTAAAGGTGCCGGTGTCCGTACCATCATGATCACTGGTGACCACAAAGTGACAGCTGCCGCTATCGCTAGAGAATTAGGTATCTTGAATGAAGGTCAGCAAGTTATTTCTGGTAGTGAATTATCACAGCTTTCTCAGGAAGAACTTGAAGCTAATATTGAAAACTACAGTGTTTATGCCCGCGTTGCACCTGAACATAAAGTCCAGATCGTCAAAGCATGGCAGTCTAAGAATAAAGTCGTCGCTATGACGGGTGATGGTGTCAATGATGCACCTGCACTTAAAGCAGCCGATATCGGTTGTGCAATGGGTATCACTGGTACTGATGTTTCTAAAAATGCTGCTACAATGATTCTGACAGATGATAACTTTGCCACAATCATCGCTGCTATCGAACAGGGCCGTGGTATCTTTGACAATATTCGTAAAGATGTCCATTACCTGTTATCAAGTAACGTTGGTGAAGTTTTAACAATCTTCGTTGCTTCAATTATTTCTGTCATCAATCCTGCACTTGGATTTGGCGTGCCTTTAATGCCAGTTCATTTATTGTGGGTCAACCTGATTACTGATACCTTACCAGCATTTGCCTTAGGTCTTGAACCAGTTGAAAAAGACGTTATGACAAGACAGCCACGACCTAAAGAAGCAAGCTTCTTCTCTGGTGGTTTATTAACGACAATCATCTGGCAAGGTGTTATGGTTGGTGTACTAACATTAATCTCATATGCTCTTGGTCAGCGAGTCAACCATCTCTATGGTATGACAATGGCTTTCATCACATTATCAGGATGTCAGCTGGCTCATAGCTTCAATGTCAAGAGTCATTATTCAGTCTTTAATAAACAGGTCTTCAACAATAAATATTTATGGGGCAGTGCTTTGATCGGTATCGCTTTACAGGTATTGATTATCACAACACCATTATCAGTTATCTTTAAACTTCAGGTATTGGATCCAATCCATTTTGCTGAATGTATTTTACTGGCTTTGTCAGTCATCCCTATTGTTGAAGTAACAAAGTTATTTAAAAAGAGATAATTTAATCAATTGAGTATTTGAAAAGAACCGGTGTGACTACTATTTGGTAATCATACCGGTTTTCTTATGCATAAATTCATAAATAAGCTGTGGCTTTCATTTTTCGTTTTAAACTTCAAAAGCACTTATCTCTCAATGTGCCAGGCAGAAACCAAATTGAATGATAAATATTTTTCTTTTTGGCATGATAGGTCGTCAAATTGACTTTTAATATTGAATCTTATAAGATTTAATTAAGGATAAAAAAGTTTGTTTTTAAGAGATGAAGCACAAACAGGAGGACTGACATGAAAAAAATGAGAGTCTCATTTGTGCTCTTACTATGTTTTTTTTGCGTGCTCTCTGGATGTACACATCAATCATCTACAAATAATAAAATCAAGAAGGTTGTTGCGGCTTCACGTTCTATTGCCGACATGTGGCTGTTAGCCGGTGGTGAACTTGCAGGGACAACAGATGATGCGATGGATTTAGAGGGCATTACGAATGAAACGAAAATGATTGGCACAAATACAAAGTTAAATTTGGAAACGATCGCTGCTTTGGAGCCAGATTTGGTACTGCTTTCGGGGGCAATACCAACACATAAAACAGTTGCATCGACACTTTCTGATATGGGCATGACCTGTGAGGCCATAAATGTGAATAATTTTGATGATTATGCTCTTAAGATGAAAGAATTCACTGAGATGACAGGCAGGGATGATCTCTATCAATCAGCTGTCACAGATGTGAAGACACGTATTGATGCCACCTTGCAAAAAGAACTGGACACTAAAGCAAAGACATATCTGACCATTCGTATCTCATCCTCAAAAACAAGCGCAATGACGGATGAGTTTTTTGTTTGTCAGATGTTGAATGATTTTTCATTGACCAATGCATCGGTCTCACACAATTCACATGCGTCCTTGGGACTAGAAGCAGTGCTGGATTTAGACCCAGACTACATTTTCATTGTGACACAGGGTGATGAGACAAAATCGCAGCAGCTTTATAAAAATGCTTATGCCAGTCAAAAAGCATGGCAGGGATTAAAAGCTGTTAAAAACAATCATGTCCAAATTTTGCCAAAAGATATGTTTGAATATAAACCTAATGCGAAATGGGACAAAGCTTATGACTATTTATACCAAATCCTTAAAAACGAATAAAATCTATATTTTAGGCGTCGTATTACTGCTTGCAGGCATGGCTTTATCCCTGTTTGCCTCCAATCAGTCGGTGAGTAGTGCGCAACTGGTGCATGCCTTGCTTCATCCTCATGCATCTGGGAGTGCACATCTCATCTTCTATTCATTACGTCTGCCTCGAGCCTTAGGTGCTTTGCTTTGTGGGAGTGCTTTAAGTACAGCGGGGTTATTGTTACAGCGTACTCTGCACAATGACTTGGCCTCTCCAGGTATTTTAGGCATCAATGCGGGGGCAGGACTGTTTGCCCTGATTGCGACATTAATGTGGCCAGGCATGATTGTATTTAAAGGACTAATGGCATTTTTGGGTGCAATCGTGGCAATCCTTTTAGTACTGTTACTCTCACATAGAATCAGTGCCTCTAAAAGCAGTATCATCCTGTTGGGTGTGGCGGTGTCTTCTCTGATGACGGCTTTGACAAACGTTATTATCACATTAATACCAGAATCCATTGTGGATAAAACTGTCTATAGCCTTGGTGGGTTCCATATCGTTGTGGGGGAACAGGTATTATTTGCCGCAGTGACCATTATTCCGGTCTTTCTGCTTTGTCTTTATATGAGCAGGGGGATTGAGCTCTTATCATTGGGTGATGAAACGGCCTATGGATTAGGGCTTGACCCGGAGAAAATGAGACTTATCACACTGATATGTGCAGCTTTGCTTTCTGGCGCCGCTGTGAGTATCTGTGGCTTGTTGGGATTTGTCGGTTTGATCATACCTAATGCCATCAGAATGATGGGCTTTAAAGATGTGAAATCCCAGCTCTTATTGAGCGGTCTTTATGGCAGTGCTTGCCTGGTGATTTGCGATGGCTTGATTCGTATGATCTTTTATCCATATGAATTACCAGTAGGCTTATTGTTGTCGATGTTTGGGGCACCATTCTTTATCTATCTGCTTTATCGCAGACGCAGGAAGGGTGGTGGCTAAAATGCTTACACTTAAAAATGTGACCATTGCTTATGATGGACAAACAATTTTAAAGGATATTTCGGCTTCATTTGATCAAGGCAGTCTAATCATTATTGTTGGACGCAATGGTGCGGGCAAGTCAACCTTACTTAAAGCAATGACAGGCTTTGTCGATAGTGAGGGAGAGATACTTTTAAATAATATGCCAATCCACCAATTATCACACCAGGAGCGTGCCATGACACTAGGCTATTTACCACAAATTGTCAAAGCACCGGAAATGAGTGTAGGGACTCTGGTTGCCCATGGCCGTTTTAGTCGCCTGGGCTTTTCAAAAAAGCTCTCTGCAGCTGACCGTCAGAAAATTGATGAGGCATTGCGATTGACGGAGATGACAGATTACCGTCAGCGTTCTTTGCCAACGCTATCAGGTGGTGAACTGAAAAAAGCCTATTGTGCGATGTTGATGGCACAAGATCCTGATATCATGCTTCTTGATGAACCGACAGCTTTTCTTGATGTAACGGCTACATTAAGTCTTATGTCATTACTTAAAAAACTTGTTGAACGTGGTAAATGTATCATCATGACCTGTCATGATTTGCCACAGGCTTTCAGTTATGCAGATCGTATCATACTGCTTCATGACCGTACATTAACGGCAGATGAAGCACCAGATGTGCTCGTCAACAATCAAAAGTTATTAAAAGAAGCAACGGGTGTCACACTTAAACATATTGATGACCCAGATGCTTATTATCATTATATTCTTACAGACCATAACTAGAATGGAGGGATACAATTATGGGGTTCGTTATACCAAGAGCAGCGTTTAACCAAATCATAGAAACGCTTGCCCGCCGTTATCGATTGTATGCGCCTGTCCGCAAAAAAGGTGCAGGGAGATTCCTGGATACCGATGTCATCATGTATGATGAGGTAACAACGGCTGATGAGATTGTCTTTGATGCAAAATCTGATTATGCCTTCAAAGAAGCTCTGACACCATTGTCAGAAGTGTTGTTCTATTTCACCGAAGCAACAACGCAGGAAGCTTCTTTTGACAATCGACCACTACTTATCTTTGCCCGCTCATGTGACATGCATGCATTAAAACGTTTGGACCAGATTTTCTTAGAAAATGGTCCTGAAGATGTGTTCTATCAGCGTCGTCGTGAACTCGTCAATTTTGTCCTAATGGGATGCGCAAACTCATTTGACAACTGTTTCTGTGTCTCCATGGGTACAAATATTGCTCCAGATGATTATTTGTTCTCTGTGGATCTCACAGCAGAAGGCGTTGCCTGCAATGTTCAAGACGAAGCGGTAGCTGCTTTGTTTAAGGCATATGGTGAAGAGACAGCT
This sequence comes from Erysipelotrichaceae bacterium, assembly GCA_017633115.1. Lineage (GTDB taxonomy): Bacteria > Bacillota_I > Bacilli_A > Erysipelotrichales > Coprobacillaceae > RGIG9341. Next base: position 8,083 of record JAGBPZ010000051.1, read on the forward strand.
GATGTTGTTCCAGCTCATGTTACCGAAAACAAAGTCAAGGTGAATCTGCCAGAGCAAGTACCATTTAGTGTGCGTACTGATCCTTTGTGGGATGAGTACACCGTGCGTTGTATCAATTGTGGACGTTGTAATTTTGTATGTCCAACATGCAGCTGCTGGAGTATGCAAGACATCATCTATACCGATAATGGCAATGTCGGAGAACGACGCCGTGTCGGCGCGTCATGTATGGTTGACGGCTTTACAGATGTAGCTGGTGGCGGTTCTTACCGCAAAAAGAATGGCGAACGCATGCGTTATAAAGTATTGCATAAAATCTATGACCATCGTCAGCGCTTTGGCATCAACATGTGTGTGGGTTGTGGCCGCTGTGATGACGTGTGTCCAGAATACATCTCATATTCAAATATCATCAATAAAGTGTATGATGCGTCAAAGGAGGGTGAATAGCGATGAGTAATGCTTATATTCCTTTTCCATCCACAATTCTTGATGTGATTAAACATACAGCTCAGGAATACACTTTTAGAATGTCTTATACCGGTGATGTCCTTCCGGGTCAATTCTTCGAAGTGTCCATTCCTAAGTATGGTGAAGCACCTATTTCTGTCAGTGGTATTGGTGATGGCTATATTGACTTGACGATTCGTAAAGTTGGCCGTGTAACAAACGAAGTATTTGAACACTACGTTGGCCAAAAAATGTTGATCAGAGGTCCTTATGGTAATGGCTTTGACACAGGATTATATTTAGGCGAAGAAACTGTTGTTGTTGCTGGGGGAACTGGTGTCTCACCAGTGCGTGGCGTCATTGATGCTTTAAGCAAAGGCGAAAGCAGAGATAATAAATATGTTATTGTAGGTTTCAAATCACCTGATGATATGTTGTTCAAAGATGATATCAAACAATGGGATGATACACTTAACTTAACATTAACTGTTGACAGAGCAACTGAAGGTTATGAAGGCAATGTTGGGCTTGTTACTCAATATATTCAGGATTTACCATTGAGCGATCCAAAAACTGCTAAAGCTGTCGTTGTTGGCCCACCAGCAATGATGCATTTCACAATTATCGAACTAAAGAAAAAAGGCTTTGTAGACGAAAACATTACGGTCTCTTATGAGCGTAAAATGTGCTGTGGCTTAGGTAAATGTGGCCACTGTCGTATTGGTGATCAGTACATTTGTCTTGATGGACCTGTCTTCCAGTATGATAAAGCCAAAGAATTATTAGATTAGGAGGGTGACTATGGGACATTTAGATATTAACGTTGGCAAACTTAAAAAGAATGCTTTCCGCTATTCAAAAGTTCGTGGAGAAACCGCATCCCGTGTCAGAATTCCTGGTGGTGTGATTGACGCAGCTTCACTGGAAAAGGTTGTGGAGATTGCTGAAAAATATGGTAATGGAGTAATTAATCTGACCAATCGTCAGGGTATTGAAATTCCTGGTATTGATTTAGAAGATATGGATAAAGTCAATCTGGAATTACAACCAGTCATTGAAGCTTTAAATATCAACCAGACACAAGAAAATGGTGGTTATCCTGCATCCGGTACAAGAAACATCATTGCTTGTCCTGGAGCAAGACTGTGTCCGTTTGGTTGTTATGATACAACGGCCTTTGCGCAGAAGGTTGATAAGGAAATCTTCCCTAATGATCGTCATGTTAAAGTTGCCTTTACCGGTTGTTCAAATGACTGTGCGAAAGTACGTATGGCCGACTATGGTATCATCGGTATGACTGAGCCACAGTATGATCCTGACCGTTGTGTTTCTTGTGGTCAATGTGTTGACTTCTGTCGTCGTCGTTCGGTAGGCGCACTCACACTGGTCAATGGCAAGGTCGTTAGAGATACACAAAAATGTATTGGCTGCGGTGTCTGCGTTGTTTATTGTCCAACCCGTGCATGGACAAGAAGTGAGGAACATTATTTCCGTATCGTTCTTTTAGGACGTACTGGTAAACGTAATCCTCGCTTAGCTGAAGACTTTATCAAGTGGGCAGATGAAGAAAGCACACTCAAGATCATTAAAAATGGTTATGCCTATATTGAAGAATATATCGATCCAAATGCGGTCGAACATAAAGAACATATCGGTTACATCGTTGATAGAACTGGATTTGAAAAGTTCAAGGAATACATTCTGAAGGATGTTCAATTATCACCTAAAGCAGAAGTGGCACAAAACATTTACTGGGGTGGTAAACACTACGATTCATTCTAAAAACATGTGAAGTCTAAACTCAACCCTATAAACGAGGCAATGGCAAAGAATGATTTGACTTTGTTACAACTGACCTCGTTTATAGGGTCTTTTTTCTTCTGCAACAAAAAAACACCATTAATAGGAAAACAGGTTTCTCATTTAATGGTGTTTTAATAAACTGAATTTTTTAATGAAATTCTCAACAGAAGCTTTTTAGATAATAGCGACGGAAGATCTCATAGTCACAGAGGCCTTTTGGCTGATACTGATAATCACAAAGAGGATCGATTTGTGCCAACATTTTTGGGATATCTTTTTTCATATGGTGTCCATAAGTGAAAAACAAAGGAATGATGATGACATGTTGAGGCGTCTTTTCTTTTAAATGTTTAATAGTATTTTCAAGTGATGCCTGATTGTGTAATGCCATTAAACAGCCATCTGCACATTTTGTCTTTAGCTCTTCAAGTAATTGTTCATAGGCACTCATATCACGGGTGCCATGAGCTAAAACCACGATGGTATCATTGGTCTGTACTTTAAAACATTGAATCAGCAAGTCGCTAAAGTGAGGCAATGAAGTCACACTGGCACAGTGATGGACATGAACAAATGATTCATCAATCAGCTTGCGTGCTTGTGAAAGGGTGATGCCATCAGTAAAAAACAAAGGATGGACATCGAGTTCACTGACTTGTTCGGACTTCATCAAAGCAAGTACTTGTGGTAATTGTTTGAAATCAGATTTGTATAATGGTGTTGAGATCACCGTACTTAGCTCGTCATACAAAGTATCGATCATAGGATGAGCATGATAATAAAGAAATAATGTTGCTTTCATAATAACTCTCCGCTTTCTTGTTCCTGTATATTATAACATGTTTGACAAGTATGGAGCAGTGTCCAATTTTCTGTTCCAAGAAATCGTGAAAAAACAAGCATCTATAAAGTATGGTAAGACAAACTATGATATAATAATCAAGTAGGAGGAATACTTAAATGATTTATGATTATTCAGTAAAGGATCAAAACGGCCAGATGGTCAGTTTAGATGCTTACAAAGGACGCGTTTTAATTGTTGTTAATACTGCAACTCAGTGTGGTTTCACACCTCAGTACCCAGGTTTACAGGCTTTATATGCAAAATATCATGATCAAGGTCTTGATATCCTAGATTTCCCATGTGACCAGTTTGGTCATCAGGCTCCTGGCAGTGATGAAGACATTCATTCTTTCTGCACAGGTCGTTTCGGTGTCACATTCCCACAGTTCTCTAAGATTGATGTTAATGGCGAACAGGCAGATCCATTATTTGTCTATCTTGAAGGTCAAAAAGGTTTTGCTGGCTTCACTGGCGAAAAAGCCGCTTTCATGGAAGACTTCATTGCGAAGAAACATCCTGATTACAAAGAAACAGGCGACATCAAATGGAATTTCACAAAATTCTTAGTCAACCGTGATGGTGAAGTTGTGGCTCGTTATGAATCAACAGTTGAACCTGAAGCAATGGAAGACGATATTAAAGCATTATTATAAGCTACTATTAATCTCGACGAATCCCACCAGAAATGGTGGGTTTTTCTTTTTGGTTGAGGAAATCTTGCGTTTGTTTCCTTGAGTTTTCCAAGCCTTTGACATAAAATAAGACCGTTATCATAAGTAAAGGACAAAAAATCATGGTAAATGAACAAAGTTGGCTTTTTAAGCCATCAATCAATTCTATACGAGGTATTAAAGGTCTGATTATTGGACTGCTTGTATTCTCTATATGCATGATGACCAATCAGGCCATGACAGGTGTGATTTGTGGTGCCATCATCATTCTCAGCAGTTTTTTGACCATCAAAGTCAGCAAGAAAAGAGTCTATGAGATTTTCCATGTCCTTTATTTAATTGCCATGGCAATAACTATCTGTCTTTGCAGTCAATATTTTCTTGAGGTCAATGACGTTTTCAATATTGGTGCGTTTGGTATTTTAATGAATGTGGTTGTCATCAGTATGGTTTTCTTTGTTTTCTATGTCATTTCCAATCGTTTCCAAATATCACTTCTGTTGACATCGTTATCGACTCTGTCTCTATGTATCGTCAATTACTTTATCTATATATTTAGAGGTAATGAACTGATGCCCCTTGATTTTTTATCCGTGGGCACAGCAATGAATGTGATTGATGGTTATAAGCTGTCAATGACACCGAAAATGGCCTATGGTTTAGCCATCTGTACGACAGTTTATATTGTAGGACAACTATTGACACCTGAGACCAAACAAAGACAATCCCATCGTTTGTCTTCACTTTGTGTGCTGATTGCGTTATTTGTTGCCTGGATGATTGGTGGCTCACAGCTGACGATGCGTACCTGGCAAAACATGGGGACGAAGCAAAATGGTTATCTGATGAATTTCACCTTAATGCTTAAAAGTGAAATGATGACCGGACGACCAGGAGGTTATTCACTTAGGAAAGTCAAAGAGCTTGAAAAACAGTATCCTGCAGTTGCAGCGTCTGATGAAGAGCTTCCGGATGTTATTGCGATTATGAATGAATCCTTTGCCGATCTTAATGTTTTAGGAGACTTGCATACTGATACTGAAGTCATGCCTTTTTTCCATTCGTTAAAGAAAAATACCATCAAAGGTTATGCCTTGGCTTCAGTTTTTGGTGGTGGCACAGCCAATTCAGAATTTGAATTTTTGACTGGTCACTCGGTCGCGAATTTACCAATGGGGGCCACTGCTTATCAGCTCTATGTCAATCATCAGACACATTCCATTGCCAATGATTTAAAACATTATGGTTATACCTGTACCGCTACGCATCCTTATATTGCGAGTGGCTGGTCACGCAACAAAGTCTATCCATTATTAGGGTTTGATGACTATACTTTTATCAGTGATTATCCTCGTAAAGATCTCGTCAGAGGATTTGTGAGTGACTGGGAAATGTACAACTATATGATCAAGCGTTATGAACAAAAAGGAGATCAAAGACTATTTTCTTTTGGCGTTACGATTCAGAACCATGGTGGTTATACTTATCAGGGTACAAATTTTACCCCTAGTGTTGCTTTAAAAGGTTATACAAAAGACTATCCTGATGTTGAACAATATCTTGGTTTGATGAGGGAAAGTGATGATGCCTTTTCGTATTTGATCAATTATTTCAAACAAGTTGATCATAAAGTCATTGTCGTCATGTTCGGTGATCATCAGCCTCGCCTTGATTCGGACTTTTATCAAGAACTCCATGGACATGATTTCAGTGGTCCTGATGAAGAGCTGCAATATCTGGTGCCATTTGTTGTTTGGGCGAATTATGATATTGAAGAAAAAGAAGTTGAACTGACAAGTATCAACTATCTGTCCAACTATATTTATGAAGCCATGGGAGTTGAAAAGCCTTCCTATAACAAGTTCTTAACGGATTTGTCAAAGGCGATTCCATCGATGAATGCCTATAGTTATTATTCGAAGTCGCAGGACAGTTTTGTGAGCTTTGAAGAAGCTCAGGATGAAGAGCGTAAATGGCTCATCAAATACAAAATCCTGCAATATAACGGCCTGTTTGATGACAAACATCGCAGCAAAATAATTTTTCCTATTCCCTAAAGAGAGTTGTTTTCAAAAAGAGACAACTCTCTTTTCATTATCGATTCTTTTCCTTTATAATAGTAATAGGTGATGGCAATGAATACAGATTTATATATGATCTATGGGACCAATTATCAGCAGATGGCCAGAGATATATTAGAAGCAGCACATATCGCTGATGAAATCAAGGATCCTCATGCACGTATTGCACTCAAACCTAATCTTGTTTTGGATGCTCATCCAGACTTAGGGGCAACAACGCATCCAGAATTATTGGCAGGGACCATTGATTATCTTCGTGATCACGGCTTTAATAATATCGTAATCATGGAATCATCGTGGGTTGGCTGTAAAACTGGTGCCGCTTATAAGAAAGCAGGCTATCAGAAGCTTTGTCATGACTATGATGTCCCATTTATCGATCTGCAGAAAGATACCTGGAAAGAGTATGATGCTAAAGGCGTCACAATCAAAGTCTGTGATCAAGCCATGAAGGTTGATTATATGATTAATTTCCCAGTGCTCAAAGGTCATTGTCAGACTTACATCACTTGTGCTCTGAAAAATAATAAGGGACTGATTCCTAATGTGGAAAAAAGACGTTTCCACACGATGGGACTTCATAAGCCAATTGCTCATCTCAATACGGTTGTTCCAATCAATTTCATTATGGTTGACAATATTTGTGGTGACCTCGATTTTGAAGAGGGTGGCAATCCCGTTATGATGAATCGTGTCATTGGTGGTTTTGATCCCGTACTGATTGATGCGTTTGTCTGTGAAACAATGGGGTATGATGTTGATGATGTACCTTATATCCGTATCGCCGAAAAATTAGGTGTCGGCTGTGCTGACATCACTCAGGCAAATATCGTTGAATTAAATGAACCAGTGGTCGTACCAACGGACCATCAACCTTATCAGGTTCGTCATTTAGCCCGTTATGTTCAGCCAATTGATGCCTGCAGTGCCTGTTATGGGTCATTGATTCATGCTCTTCATCGCATGAATGATCAGGGAATGCTCAGACATCATCGTGAGAGTATTGCGATTGGACAGGGCTATCGTCAGAAAACCGGTAAGATTGGTGTTGGTAATTGTACCCATCGCTTTGAGCTATGTATTCATGGATGTCCACCAAAGGCATCTGAAATATTGGAATTTTTAGAAAAGAATTGGGAGTAGCTTATGACTAAAATATTAGAAGGATGCTGGGATTGCGAGTATTGTGGGACCAAGCTGATTAGAGGCGGTCTGCGCAACTGTCCTGGATGTGGTCATCCACGAGATAAAAACGTTAAATTCTATTTAGGCGAAGCGCGACATTATGTCGAACACCCTGAAGATATCGATCCAAATCCGGATTGGATTTGTTCTTTCTGTGATGCCTTGAATCCAAATGATGCGGCTTACTGTGAGGGGTGTGGTGCTTCAAAAGAAGACAGTGAACGTAATTACTTTGAACAAAGACGTTTAGAAGAAGAACAAAATAAGCCAAAAGAAGAACCAAGACCTCAGGGCTCACCAATCCGCTTCCTCTTGATGCTTGGAATCGTAGCGGCGATTTTCTTTGCCTTTGTCTCAAGAGCGATACCTAGGACAAAAACAATTACGATTACCGACAAGCAATGGACCCGTACTGAGGAAATCGAAGTCTACAAAGCTGTTGAAGAAAGTAGCTGGAGTTTGCCAGCAGAAGCTTATAATGTCAAGACAAGATCAGAAGTTTACGCTTATGAAAATGTTCTGTCTCATTATGTCACTCGCTATCGTACCGTTGCTCATCAGGTCCTTGATGGCTATGATACCTATACGACATATGAAGATATGGGTAATGGTTATTTCAGAGAAGTTGAACATAGCACACCTCGTTATCGCACTGAATATGTGACGGAAGAATATCAGGAACCAGTCTATATTAGAATGCCTATCTATCGTGACAAGTATTACTACACCCTTGAAAAATGGATCGTTGATCGAACCTTGACCACGTCAGGTGATGGCGATGAAGAACCACATTTCAAGAAAGTTAAACTTGGCGAAGGTGAACGAATAGGTACACAGATTGAAGAATATACAATCATTGTCAATCGAAAAACGTACTCAACATCGTTTGACATCTGGCAGGAAGCTGAGGTAGGACGTAAATATAAAGTAACGATTTCTGATTATAAAATCACGAAAATGGAAGCTGTTAAAAAATAATAGGATGCAGATGGCAATTGGTCATCTGCTTTTTTTATAAACACAACTAAAAAAGAACCTCGATGTTTCTTGTTCATTGCGGTCGGTCAACTGCAAAAATAATAAACAAAGAGATTCAATCAATGTCATTGACGAGCATATCACATACAAAATGTCAATATAAATATCTTGTGGATGACGGCTTAAGATGAAAAAAACTGACACCTATGACGTCAATATCAAAAGTGTCAGTTTAATTGTTTTTGGTTATTGTAATGAAATGATTATTTCTTCATTAATGGATCAAAATACTGTTTTAAAGCATCGAATGTTTCGGGAGAAATATAATGTTCAACACGGCAGGCATCTTCAGTTGCGATTGATTGATCAACACCTATATATTCAAAGATGGCAGTTAGCTCTTCGTGTCTTTCATAAATCATTTCTGCGATGTGGCGGCCAGTGTCCGTTAATGTGATATAACCATTATCGTCTATATCAACAAGTCTTTTCTCTTTAAGACGTTTCATTTGCTGAGAAACGGTTGGTTTAGAAAAATTCATTTTATGAACAATATCGATACTTCTAACATGCGCTAAAGTTTGTTCAAGTACGTGGATTGTTTCTAAATACATTTCTACTGATTCGCTCATATTATTTGCTCCTTGCCTAGATTACTATTTCATTATACAACAAAACTATGATTAGTGACAAATGAGATGCTATAAAAGAAATTTTATAATATGTATTGACAAATACAAATAGTTAGTTTAAACTAACATTGTATAAGTTAGGAATAACTAACCAATAGATGGACATTAGAGCAGACCACCTCATCTTATATGTCACACACACCGATCATTTCTTTAATTAACGAACCCTTTAATACTTTGCGCTACTGAGGAGGTCTGCTGTGGTGTTCATCTTTTTTTGCGCAATCAACTTGAGTTCAGACTCATAATGTGATACCGTTTTTAGGTAGGAAGGAAGTTTTGGGTATGAAGAAATCTGCATTCAGCGTGATTGACCTGATACTATTTGCTTTAAGTATCGCATTTTGTGCCTCTTTATTGTCAGTTGCGCGTCCATGTGGCATCCATAATGATGGGACATTTGGGAAGTGTTACGAAGTGTCCCATGTAGTTCTGGCACTTGGTGGTGTTTTATTCTGCCAGTCATTTTTTGTTCTGTTGTCAAGTACACATGGTGGTAAAGAAATCGGTGCCATGTCAATGTTGCCGCTGGCAATTGTCGTCGCCTTAACACCGGATTATATTTTACAATTGTGTCCTGATTTTCAGATGCGCTGTCAGGTAATCATGCAGCCAGTGGTTTTGGCAGTTGGTGGTGCGATTGCACTCTTTGCCTTTTTCGATGCATGTCTTCATCGTCATCGTCGTCGCAAAGAAGAAAAAGAAGCTAAAATAAATGAACAAAACCTCTAGTCATACAATCATCGTATGATTAGAGGTTTGTTTTTTTATGATTTAAGCGGTTGATAATGACCTGGGCACTAAGGCCGGTCAACAATCCAGCAATTGTTCCCGAAAAGATTAATACCGGCAGATAAGCCATCATCGCAGGGGAAGAAAAGATAATGATTGCCATGATAATCTGGCCAATATTGTGGAAAATTGCACTAATGACACTTGCTACCCAGATTTGATCAGATGTAAGTGCGGGTTTGATACAAAGTAGAGACAGGAAACAAAGCATACCTCCAGCAAAGGAAAAGAAGAAAGTCATCAACTGTCCAGAAAAGACACTGCCTAAAAAGATTCGGCAGACGAGAATCAGAAATGCATCCTGAGGTGTCAAAACAAAGAATGCATAAACAGTAATGATGTTGGCTAATCCAAGTTTGACTCCGGGAACGGGTACGATTGGTGGCAGTTGTGCTTCAAAGACAAACATAACCAGGGCAATCGCAAGCAGGAGGGCATCAGTTGTCAATCGTTTTACCAAATTATCTCCTCCCCCGTTATTGTGTCAGCGCATCTGTTTGCGATGCATCTGAGAGCTGGATGATCAAACCATGAGGCATGCAAACAATAGGCGTAGCCTGATCAGACAGCCAGCCTTGCTGCATACATATATGATCACGACAATCAGCATCAATGACACAAATACGTCCTGGTTCAACCGAAATGGTATTATAACCACTCTCGCATTTGATGGTGAAGGTATAGGCTCGTGTGACTTTTGACAAATCAATCGTTTCAATCACTTTACCATCCTGAATAATTTGGACATTTTGACTTTTCAAACGTGATGATGAGATTGTGAAGGTCAAAATACCAGATATCATGATGATTGCCGTGATGATAATCAGCCAGGTTCTAGTCTTGAACATCGGAAATGACCTCCAGTGTATAAGCTGGATCAAGTATCTTAATGACATGACTGAAGTCAGGAGTTACATAAATTTTGTGGTCATTGGTCATGATGATCATATCAAAATCATGATGTGACTGATAGTATGCAATGGCTTTATCCTTGCCTTTGACAAATAATGCGGTTGACAGGGCATCACAGCGTAAACCATTATCGCCAATAATTGTCACTGACGATACGCCATTCTCAACAGGATAACCTGTATGAGGGTCGATAATATGACAATAGATATGACCATTCTCTTCAAAATAGCGTTCATAGCCACCAGAAGTGATGACAGCGAGATCATTGATAGTGATCGTTGCAGCCGCTTCACCTGTTTCTGGAGCTTTGACACCTATGGTCCATTGGCTGCCATCAGTCTTATGACCAAGGGTATGCACATTACCACCAAAGTCGACAATGGCTGATTTGATATGGTGAGCTTTGAGTTCATCAATGATCAGCTGGGTCGTATAACCTTTGGTCACACTGCCTAAGTCAATTGCCATATCTTTCTTAAGTGTGACTTGCTGGTTGGCTAATTTGACGGCGCGATAATCAACGTGTTGTAACAGGTTTTTAATTTCTTTAGAAGAAGGGACACGATACTTTTTTGTCGTAAAGCCCCAGGCTTTAACAACAGGATAAATCGACAGATCCAAAGCACCATCTGTGTCCTGACATAATGGTAATGCCTGAGAAAGAATATTCCAGGTATGATCAGTAACCTGTGCCTGATGATGGTGATTGAGCTGATAAATTTCACTGTCGGAATTGGTGACAGATACTGTCGCATCAATCTCTTCAACCTTTTCTTTAATTTCCTGAAGAAGGTCATCTGAGCCACCATAAATACGAATCGACATATAGGTATTCATAGCTGTAAAGGATAGAGTATGTTCTTCCAATGTGGCACTTTGACAACCAGTCAAGAGTGTTAGACAAAGTAAAAATGACATCATTTTTTTGATCATGAGAGAAGCTTCCTTTTATTGTGACACTGACTGATCAAAAGCTGTACAAAGATCATTGATCCATTCGTGGCGGGCAATCACGTTTCGCCATTCTTCAGGAATGGCTTCAAGGCCATAATATGTACCGGCAAGACCACCGGCAATCGCAGCAACTGTATCTGTATCATCACCGAGATTGACCGCCATTAAAACACAGTCCTTATAATTATCAGTCATCATGAAGCAGTAAATAGCGGCTTCTAAGCTATGGACAACATAACCGCTTGAATGAATGGCACTGAGATCCTGAGATGTAAATGTACATTGATCAACGAGTTTTGCATAAGTATCAACTTCTTGTTTGATACCTTCGGAAAAGTCATAAGTACTATAAATATAGAGGGCATCATCAATCGCCTGAGTGACAATGGCTTCCTTATGTTTTAATTCATCATGTCTTCTAATCAGGTCCTGAAGAATACGGCAATAGATACCACAGGCAACCTGTGAACGGGGATGACGGTGTGTTAATCCGGAGATTTTATGAATGATTTCATAACCTTCGATATCATCATCCTTTAAATCATGATCATTGGCAAGTAAATATAAAGCTACTGGAGCAATACGCATCAATGAGCCATTACCATTGCTGCGTTCATTAGTACTGCCACTATAAAGAGCAGGGGTATGATTAAGATAGCGATAAAATGCCTCAGATGTTGCAATTCCAATATCGAAGACTTCTTGATGCGGAGAATAATCATGATCACGATACCATCGCACAAAACAATTCATCATATCATCATAATCAAGACCATGAGTTAAGCTGTCCAGTGTCGCTAAGGTTAAACTGGAATCATCTGACCAGGTTCCGCGAGGTTGATCATGGGTTCCATATTCACGCATATCAGTTACAGGGTCAAGACTAAGTGTCTGACGGGACATAAATTCAACTGGTACACCTAAGGCATCGGCAACAACGACACCCATGATTGTATCTATAGATTTCATATATTTATCACTCCTAACTTAGTCTATTTTATCATGTCTTGATTATGTTTTAGATAAAAATACAACTTTTTTTATGACACATGTCAACCGTTTGACATGTTTTTCCGTGCATTTGACAGAAATCGCTTTCATTAAAGAAAATTCTATTGTATGATATATGTATATCATACGCTTAACATATCTAAAAAAGGAAGGTAAGACACAATGGAAAATAATAAATTTGATGTTGTTGCATTGGGTGAATTATTGATCGACTTTACTCAGGGCGGCATCTCAGAACAGGGCAACCCTATGTTCGAAGCAAATCCTGGTGGCGCACCATGTAACGTATTGTCAATGTTGACACGTTATGGCAAAAAGGTAGCGTTCATCGGTAAAGTAGGTCATGATGGTTTCGGTAAACAGTTATCTGACGCAATCAAAGAACAGGGCATCTCAACTCAGGGCTTAAAATATGATGATGAAGTTCATACAACTTTAGCATTAGTACACAAACTGCCTAACGGCGACCGTGATTTCTCATTCTATCGTAAACCTGGTGCAGATATGAATCTGCGTGCTGATGAAGTTGATGAAGAATTAATCAAAAATTCAAAAATCTTCCACTTCGGCACTTTATCATTAACTGATGAACCAGTTATCAGTGCTACTAAAAAAGCTGTTCAGATTGCTAAAGACAATGGCTTAATCGTTACTTTCGACCCTAACTTAAGAGAACCTTTATGGGATGACTTAGCTGATGCAAAAGCTGCGTTTGACTGGGGTATGAAACAGGCTGACGTTCTTAAAATTTCTGATAATGAAATCGTTTGGTTCACTGGTAAAGATGATTACGATGAAGGTATTAATGTGTTAAAGACTAACTATCCAAATCTGAAACTCATCTGCTTATCACTAGGCCCAGATGGTTCAACTGCTTACTATAAAGATTTAAAGGTTTGTCAGGATGCCTTCCTTCAGGAAGAAACAATCGAAACAACAGGCGCAGGCGATACTTTCTGTGCAACAATTATTAATTATGTATTGGAAGTTGGCTTAGATGATTTCGACGAAGCATCATTAAAAGAATTATTAGTTATGGGTAACGCAGCCGCTTCACTTGTAACAACTAAAAAAGGTGCTTTAAGAGTTATGCCACAGGTTGATGATATCAAAGCGTTCATTCAGAAAAGATTAGGATAATACAACTGAAGGAGAGAAGCGATGTTTAGAAAAGAATGGGATGAAGTATTTAAAAGTCGTCTTGCAAAGCATTACGATGAAATGAAATGGCTTTATTCAGAACTCTACAACAATAATAGTGAAGCATTTGATTACTTCTGCGACATGCTTTATGAATATCATGAAGCAAGACCACCACTATTAAAGGAATGGGACGAAGCAAGAGAAGCAGTACCTGATTGGTATCGTGGCAACGAAATGCTTGGTACATTAATGTACACAAATTGCTTCGCTGGCACTTTAAATGGTGTTCGTGAAAAATTAGATTATATTAAAGAACAAGGTATTAACTACTTACACTTAATGCCATTACTTGAAAGTCCTGCAGGACGTAGTGATGGTGGTTATGCCGTTTCTAACTTCCGTAAAGTTCAGCCTGAACTTGGTACAATCGAAGACTTAGCTGCATTATCAGATGAATGCCACAGCAAAGGTATCTCTGTATGTCTTGACTTCGTTATGAACCATACAAGTGAAGATCATGAATGGGCAAAACGTGCAAAAGCTGGTGAAAAAGAATATCAGGATCGTTACTTCTTCTTCGATAACTGGACAATTCCAAATGAATTCGAAAAGACTGTTCCTCAGGTATTCCCAACAACTGCACCTGGTAACTTTACATGGTGTGAAGAAGCTGGCAAAGTTGTTATGACTCAGTTCTACCCATATCAGTGGGACTTAAATTATTCAAATCCTACCGTTTTCAATGATATGACTGCTGACATGTTATATCTCTGCAACCACGGTATCGATATTATCAGACTTGATGCTACACCTTACATCTGGAAGACATTAGGCACTGACTGCCGTAACCTGCCTCAAGTTCACACATTATGCCGTATCTTACATATGGCTACTGAAGTTGTCTGCCCAGGCACATTATTATTAGGTGAAGTCGTCATGGAACCTTCTAAGGTCGTACCATACTTTGGCACTGTTGACAAACCTGAATGCCACTTATTGTATAACGTTACAACAATGGCAACTACATGGAATACAGTTGCAACAAAGGATGTCACTTTATTGAAACATCAGTTAGAATCAGTTTTCGCATTACCTAAGGTTTACACATTCTTGAACTACCTCAGATGTCATGACGATATAGGTTGGGGTCTCGATTATGACTTCTTGAAACAGTTCGGTATCGATGAAGTTGCTCATAAGAAATATTTGAACGACTATCTGACAGGCAAACGTTGGGAATCTAATGCAAGAGGCGAACTCTACAATGATGATCCTCGATTAGGTGATGCCAGATTAACAGGCACAACAGCGTCATTGTGTGGTATTGAAGCTGCAGTTTATGAAAAGAATGATTATAAACTGAAGCTTGCACAAGATTTGGATGTCATGTTACATGCATTCTTATTCACTTTAAGCGGTATTCCAGTTCTTTACAGTGGTGATGAAATTGGTCAATTGAATGACTACACTTATCATGATGATCCATTTAAAGCTGATGACAGCCGCTATCTGCACCGTGGCAACTTAAACTGGGATCATGTCGCAATGAGAAACGACATGTCAACTCGCCAGGGTCAGCTCTATCATCGTATCATGGACCTGCTTGCAGTTCGTAAAGACTACAGCGTCTTTGAAAGTGATGCTGATACTTGGTTAGTAGAAACTTATAATAACCACGTTATTGGTGAAGGTCGTTATTTCCAGGGCCAGAAATTAATCGCATTATTCAACTTCTCAAATGAACCACAGACTGCATGGATCAACGAACCTGAAGATTATATTGATCTTATTACAGGTGAACCTGCAGAAGCTAAGAATGTCGAATTAGAAGGACATGGTTTCAGATGGTTCTATCATAGCTTTAAGCCAATCGTTGAACGTTCAAAGGTTGCTCCAGTTGTAAAATCTAAATCTGGCAAGAAGAAAAAGAACAAACGTTCAAAGAAAGGCCATTAATTCAGGTTATTGGTAATTCTTCGGTTTTGACTGCAAATATTGAAAATAGAGCGAATTTGTTTAACAATCCGTAAGAATTATTATAAAATAACAATATCAATGTAATTGAAAAGTTAGGAAAGGGGAAAGAAAAATCTTATGGCACTCGATTACAGAAAATGTGCGGAAGAAATCTATAGCCATTTAGGTGGTAAAGATAATATCGCTTCTGCAGCTCATTGTGCTACTCGTCTGAGACTCGCTATCGTCGATATCAATAAAGTAGACACAAAGGCACTTGAAAATGTTGAAGGCGTTAAAGGCGTATTCAGCTCAAACGGTCAGTTACAATGTATCATCGGTACAGGTACTGTCAACAAAGTTTACGACGAATTCTTAGCAGTTACTGGTTTAACAGCTGCATCTAAGGATGACGTCAAAGCAGCAGCTGCTGCATCTCAGCCATTACCAATGCGTATGGTTAAATCTATTGGTGACGTATTCGTCCCAATCCTTCCAGCTATCGTTGCTGCTGGTTTAATGATGGGTCTTGTTGAAGCATTAGGTAAAATTCCTGGCTTCGGTCAAGCATTCGCAGCATCTGACTGGTATGGTTTCTTAGACATGGTATCAGCTACAGCATTCGCATACTTACCAGTATTAGTTGCAGTATCTGCTACACGTGTATTTGGTGGTAACATCTTCTTAGGCGCTACTGTTGGTTTAGCAATGATCAACTCTGCTTTAACTAATGGTTGGGCTGCTGCTGATGGTTATGAAAAATGGTATCTTTTAGGTAAAGGTATCAACATCGGTGGTTACTACTTAGGTCAAATCAACAGACTTGGTTATCAAGGTCACGTAATTCCTGTAATTATCGCAATCTGGTTAATGGCTAAGATTGAAAAGAAATTACACGAAGTTACTCCTGAAGTCTTAGACTTATTCATCGTACCATTATGTACAGTATTAGCTACTTGCTTAATTACTTTCATGGTCATTGGTCCTATCTTCTCTACTGCTGAAAACTATGTATTAGCAGGCGCTAGAGTATTAGTTCAGTCATTCTTTGGTATCGGTGCTGGTATCATGGGTGCATTATATCCTATCACAGTCGTTATGGGCTTACACCACATGTACACAGTTATCGAAGCTGGTTTCTTAGCAGACCCTAACATTGGTTTAAACATCTGGATGCCAGTTGCTTCTTCTGCAAACTTCGCACAGTTCGGTGCTTGTTTAGCAGTTGGTTTAAAAACTAAATCTTCAAGAGTTAAATCTGTAGCTATCCCATCTGCATTATCTGCAGCATTAGGTATCACTGAACCTGCAATCTTCGGTGTTAACTTCCGTTTCATGAAACCATTCATCTTCGGTATGGTTGGTGGCGCAGCTGGTTCATTATTCGGTGCTTGGACTGGTTTAGGTGCAGTTGCTTATGGTGTTACTGGTATTCCTGGTTACTTAACAATCAACAACCTTGGTCTTTACACTGTTATGCTTGCTATCGCTGGTGGTGTTGCATTCGCATTAACTACTGTTCTTTATAAAGAAGATCCTGATTTAGCAGACAAAAAAGTAGTTGAAGAACCTGCAGTTGCTCCTGACGTAGTAGCTATGAGCACTGAAACTGGTGAAGTTTTACAGTGTACTCCAGGTACAATCGTTGCAGCTAAAGACATTCCTGATCCAGTATTCGCTTCTGAAGCAATGGGTCCTTCAGTAGGTATTCAGCCTACAGCTGGTGTTGTTTATGCTCCATTCGATGGTGAAGTTGTTATGAAATTCCCAACTAACCATGCAGTTGGTTTAAAGAGTGCTGATGGTATCGAATTATTGATCCACGTTGGTGTTGATACAGTTAATATGAACGGTGAAGGTTTCACTCCTAACTGTGATTCTGGCGACAAGATCGCTAAAGGCGACGTATTATTAGAATTCGATCGTGGTGCTATCGCAAATGCTGGTTATTCTGATACAGTAGTCGTTGTCATTACAAACGGTGCTGATTATACTGCAGTTAAAAAAGCAGCTGAATAATTTATAAACATCTTATTCGGGTGCCCTTTGGCACCCGAATTTCTGATTTCACAAGGAGAAAATTATGGTAGAATTCCAGTATACAATTACTGATGAAGCTGGTATTCATGCTCGTCCAGCAGGCAAAATTGTTGCCGCAGTAAAAGGCTTCGAAAGCCATGTCACATGCTGGTCTGAAGATGAAGCCTATGATGTTAAAAAGCTTTTGAGCTTCATGGGATCAGAATTAGAATATGGTGAAGTTGTTACAATTCGTACTGAAGGTCCAGACGAAATTGAAGCAGCTGAAGCCGCAAAAAAAGCATTTGAGGAAAATCTCTAATCATATTGTCCCACCTTTAAAGGTGGGCTTTTTATAACCAAAAACACCAAGCAATAAGATTGAAATAGAATCATTATTTGCTTATAATATTAATAGTAATTGTTACTAGTAAAAGTATGAAGGAGGAAAACAATATGGCATGGGTATGCAAAGTTTGTGGTTATGTTGAAGAAGAATATGACGACGAATTACCAGAAGATTACGTATGTCCAGTTTGCGGCGTTGGCGCTGATGAAATGGAAAAACAGGATTAATTCTTGATCATACATTGAAGCACTTCTGATGCTTCTCAATAGTCTTATAAAAAACGCGGTGATTGATAAGATCATCGTGTTTTCTTTAATATTTATAGTGTTTGCAAGCTCGTTAAAACGTGCTATAGTATAAATCCTAAGGAGGAGTCGTCATGAAAAAGTTATTTATTGTCATTCTGGCAATTATGCTTTGTGGCTGCCGCAGCCATACAAAAAAGGACTTTAGAACTGAAGATGCCAGTCAAATCGACACATCAGAAACGATGTCAGAAGAAATTGATGAAGATGAAGAAGACGATGAAGATGAAGCAGATGAGGAAGTCATATCAGCGGATCTTAGCAGTTATCAAGGCACTTATTATCAAGACGAGATTGCTTACGTCAATGAAGATGATTACGCAAAGGAATCAGACTATCACTTCCCTGGCCTCAAATATGTGATCAAGGATAAATCCTTTACTTTTGAAACTGACCTAATCTATGACGAAGTCAGCTATGTGGAACAGGAAATCACTAAGGAAGATCGTGACATTGTCATGTTTGCGACAAAGAAATATGAGGTTTATTCAGAAGGTGAAGCCATTGGTGTGACCATTCTGATTGATGATCATAATCTTTATATCGCCAATGATGCGAAGTTTCATGAAGGCTATACCTATGTAGCTAAAATGATGACAGAAAAAGAACGTGATGAGCGTCAAAAAGCTCAGGAAGAGGCTGAAGAAGCTGAAAGTGAGAGCTAGTTTTCTATTTAAACAAAAAAAATTTGACAAAAAACCTTCATAGGGCTATGATGTTACCATATTCAAAATAAAAGCGTTGAACGAGAATAGTAACTTATAATTGTCTTTAGCGAGGCAGCACAGAGTGAAAGGCTGCTAGATGGATGTAAGCGAATCGCACTCGGGAGTGTCTGTTGGAAATAAAAGTATAACGGAACGTGAATCTGCGTTAATGATGAGGTGACCTGTTTAATACAGGTAACTAGAGTGGTACCGCGTTATTATGGCGTCTCTGGATCATCCAGGGACGCTTTTTTTATAGATACAAGACGCACTCATGTTAGAAAACGAGGAGGAACAAACATGAAAAAAACTTACAAGAAAGTCGTATTAGCTTATAGTGGTGGTTTAGACACCTCTGTTATTATTGCCTGGTTAAAGGAAAACTATGGTTGTGAAGTCATTGCCTGTGCCGCTAACGTTGGTCAGGGTGATGATGAATTAGAAGGCTTAGAACAGAAGGCAATCAATACCGGTGCTTCAAAATATTACGAAATGGATTGTCGTCATGATTTTGTCTATGACTTTATTTTCCCTGCAATTAAAGCTAATGCTTTATACGAAGGTAAATATATGTTAGGTACATCTCTGGCAAGACCTATTATCGCGAAAAGATTAGTTGACATTGCTCTTGAAGAAGGTGCAGATGCCATCTGTCATGGTTGTACAGGTAAAGGTAATGACCAGGTAAGATTTGAATTGACAATCAAAGCTTTTGCGCCAAAAATGGATATCATCGCTCCATGGAGAACATGGGAATTGAAGTCAAGAGATGATGAAATTGACTATGCAGAAGCAAGAAATATTCCATTAAAGATCAACAGAGAAACAAACTATTCAAAAGATAAAAACTTATGGCATTTATCTCATGAAGGTTTAGATCTTGAAAATCCTGCTAATGAACCTAAATATGCAGAAATCTTAGAGATGGGCGTAACTCCTGAAGCTGCACCAGATCAGCCAACATATGTGACAATCACCTTTGAAAAAGGTATTCCAGTTGCCCTTGATGGTGAAAAAATGGATGGCGTTGCTTTAATTGAAAAATTAAATGAAATCGGTGGTGCTAATGGTATTGGTATCAGCGATATGGTTGAAAACAGACTCGTTGGTATGAAATCAAGAGGTGTTTATGAAACTCCAGGAGGTACAATTCTTTATACAGCTCATCAGAACTTAGAAGAAATCACACTTGATAAATATACTCAGCACTTTAAACAGAAAGTTGCTTTAGAACTTGCCGATCTCATCTATAATGGTCAGTGGTATACACCTTTAAGAGAAGCATTACTGGCTTTCGTTGATAAGACTCAGGAAAGTGTTAACGGCGATGTTAAATTAAAACTTTATAAAGGTAATATCTTTGGTGCTGGTATGACTTCACCTACAACTCTTTACAGTGAACAGACAGCATCATTTGGTGAAGACGAAGACTTCAACCAGAACGATTCAGCAGGCTTCATCAGCTTATTTGGTCTGCCAATCAAGGTTAAAGCATTATTAGATGCAGAAAGAAATAAATAAGCATAACTAATATGATATAAGGAGGACGCTCACATGGTATTATGGGCAGGCAGATTTTCAAAAGATGTTGATGAAGATGTCAATGCATTCAATTCATCAATTTCATTTGATTGTCGTATGTATCAACAGGATATTCAAGGGTCAATGGCTCATGCAAAAATGCTTTGTCAGCAAGGCATTATTGATGAACAGGCATTAAAGGAAATTCTCACTGGATTAACGGACATCTTAAATGAAATCAATGATGGTACGCTATTATTCGATCCTAATGCAGAAGACATCCACATGTTTGTTGAATCAGAACTAACAAAACGTTATCCTGTCTCAGGAAAAAAATTACATACTGGCCGTTCTCGTAATGATCAGGTAGCCCTCGATTTAAGATTGTATGTACGTGATGAAATCAAGGAAGTCAAAGTCTTACTGAAGAATCTAATTGACGTTCTGACTTCTTTGGCATCAGCTCATACGGAAACAATTATGCCTGGCTATACCCATTTACAGCGTGCCCAGCCAATCACATTTGCACATCATTTGATGGCTTATGCAGAAATGTTTTTAAGAGATATCGACAGATTGTGTGATGTTGAAAAACGTGCCAACGTGTCACCACTTGGCTGTGGTGCTTTAGCGACTACAACTTATCCATTAGATCGTTTCATGGTTGCTGATACGCTGGGTATGTCGGATATTATGTATAATTCACTTGATGGTGTCAGTGATCGTGACTATGCGATTGAATTTGCCAATGCTTTAGCACTTATTATGGTGCACTTATCACGTTTCTCTGAAGAAATCATTTTGTGGTGTTCATGGGAATTCAAATTTATAGATCTTGATGATGCCTACGCAACGGGTTCATCAATTATGCCACAAAAGAAAAATCCTGATATCGCAGAATTAGTCAGAGGTAAAAGTGCCCGTGTCATCAATCATGTCAGTGGCTTATTGACAATGATGAAAGGCTTACCTCTTGCCTACAACAAAGATATGCAGGAAGATAAGGAACAATTATTTGATGCCCTTGATCAGGTTAAATTGTGTCTGCCAGTCTTTACTGACATGATCAAAACCATGACAGTGCATAAAGATAAAATGCGTGATGCAGCTGCAAGAGGCTTCATCAACGCAACAGATTGTGCTGACTATCTGACAAAGAAAGGTGTCCCATTCAGAGATGCTTATAAAATCACCGGTCAGCTGGTCGCAAAATGTATTGAAGATCAATTGACATTAGAAACATTGCCACTCGATGTATATAAAAGCTACAGTGACATCTTTGATGAGGATGTTTATACTGCCATCGCTTTAGAAACTTGTCTCAAGAATCGTGCCGTTATTGGTGGGCCATCACCAGCGGTTGAAAAAGACAATATTATGCGTATCCAAAAGAAGGTTGGTGACTATTTTGATTAAAGCAGGAATTATTGGTGCCAGTGGTTATGCTGGTTGTGAAGTCTTAAGAATTTTATTAATGCATCCAGATGTAGACGTTGTTGCTGTTTCAGCACGCAGCTACCTGGGCAAAAAAGTCTCAGATTTATATCCATCATTTTATCAACGTACTGATTTAGTCTATGTTGAAGATCAGGAAGTCATTGACAAAGCTGATGTTATCTTTGCTTCATTACCAAATGGTTTATCTGAAAAATATGCGAAGCAAACAGAAGCCTTGGGCAAGAAGATCATTGATTTAGGTGCCGATTTCCGTCTTGACAGTGAAGAAGTCTATCATCAGTGGTATGGCTTCAATTACAATGAAAAAGCCCTCCATGAACGTCAGGTTTATGGGTTGCCAGAAGTCAATCGTGACAAGATCAAAGATGCAACAATTATCGGTAATCCAGGTTGTTATGTCACATCTGTTTTACTTGGCCTTTATCCTTTAATGAAAGCTAAAGCTAATGCTTCACAAAAAATCATTGCCAACAGTGCGTCAGGTGTCACGGGTGCTGGTAAAGGCTTGAGTGATGATACGCATTTCCCTAAAACAAACGAATCTTATCATCCATATAAAGTTGGCGCTCATCGCCATACACCAGAAATTGAACAGGAACTTTCAAAAATGAATGGTCAGGATGTCAGAGTGACATTCGTACCACATCTTTTACCTGTCAACCGTGGCATCGTTTCAACAATTTATGTTGACTTAAAGCCTGAATTTACCCTTGAAGATGTTTATTCAATTTATGAAGATGCTTATAAGGATGAATACTTTGTTCATGTCTTACCACTAGGCAAGGTAGCTGATTTAAAATTCATTCAGTATACAAACCATTGTCATATTTCATTACATATGGATGAACGTGATCATACCCTTATTATCGTCTCAACTATAGATAATATGGTTAAAGGTGCAGCTGGTCAGGCTGTTCAGAATATGAATATCATGTTTGGACTCGATGAAAAAGCTGGTCTGACACTTGTAGGACCATCATTCTAGGAGGATCACCAATGAAAAATATTAAAGGTGGCATCTGTGCCCCTCAAGGTTTCAAGGCAAATGGCATCGTTGCGCATATCAGAGGCAATAAAGATGTCAAAGACTTATCACTGATTGTCAGTGATGTACCTTGCAGTGCAGCAGCTACTTATACCACAAATAAAGTCAAAGGTGCGCCTTTGACAGTCACAAAACAACATTTAGAAGATGGTCAGGCAAAAGCCATCATTTGTAATTCGGGTAATGCCAATACCTGCAACAGTAATGGTATTGAACTTGCGAATCAGGTCTGTGATCTGGTTGCTGACGCATTATCAATTGATGCCAACGATGTCATTGTTGCTTCAACAGGCGTTATTGGTCAGCCAATGTCTTTAGAACCATTTGCTTCTCACATGGATGAACTGGTAGCAGGCTTGAATGTGAATGGTTCAATGGATGCTGAATTAGGTATTATGACAACTGATACCAAGCCAAAAGAATTCGCAGTTGAATTTGAACTCGATGGTAAAGTTTGTCATTTAGGTGCGATTGCGAAAGGCAGTGGTATGATTCATCCAAACATGGCAACAATGCTGGCATTTGTCACAAGTGATGTAGCCATCAGCAGTGCTATGCTTGATGAAATGGTCCATGAAGTTGTTCCTGATACATTCAATATGGTCAGTGTTGATGGTGATACATCTACTAACGATATGCTTGTTGTATTAGCGAATGGTCTTGCAGGTAATGCGGTGATTACGACAAAGGATGATAACTATGCCCTTATGAAAGAGGCGTTATTTGATATCTGTGTGCAGTTATCACAAGGTATTGCCAAAGATGGTGAAGGGGCTACAAAACTGTTGACTTGTCATACCGTAGGTGCCAGTACCAAAGAAATCGCTAAAAAGGTTGCCAAGAGCGTTATCACAAGCTCGCTCTTCAAAGCCGCAATGTTTGGTAAAGATGCCAACTGGGGTCGTATCCTATGTGCCATCGGTTATACTGATGCGGAATTTGATATCAACCGTGTTGAAGTTGATTTAAGCTCACGTGTTGGCAAATTTAAAGTCTGTGTTAATGGTATGGGCGTTGAATTCAGTGAAGACTTTGCTTTAGAAGTATTAACAGAAGATGAAATCCTGATTGATGTCGATTTACATAGTGGTGACTATGAAGCAACAGCTTGGGGTTGTGATTTAACCTATGACTATGTTAAAATCAACGGAGATTATAGAACATAGGAGTTAACTATTTATGGATAATAAAGATGTTTATAAAGCGCATATATTAGCTAAAGCTGTGCCTCATATGCAGCGTTACCGTGATAAGGTCGTTGTCATTAAATATGGTGGTAATGCGATGGTCAACGAAAAACTCATGAACAACGTCATCGAAGATGTTTGTCTGATGAATATCGTTGGCATCAGAGTTGTTCTTGTACATGGTGGTGGACCAGAAATCTCAAAAACATTGAAAAAGATGAATATTGAGTCAAAATTCATCAATGGTCTGCGCTATACAGACAGTGAAACAATTGGAATCGTACAGGAAGTTCTTGCTGGCAAAGTTAATAAGGAACTTGTCAAACTGATTATCAAACGTGGTGAAAAATCAATTGGCTTATGTGGCATTGACAACAAACTGCTTAAAGCTGAAAAAGTTGAAAGTGATGTCGATTTAGGCTTTGTCGGTCGAATCACTGAAGTCAATTCAGAAATCCTATCTGAATTATTGGATAAGAATTATATTCCGGTCGTTGCTTCAATTGCGATGGATGATGAAGGGCAGAGCTATAATGTCAATGCTGATTTAGCAGCTGCAGCTGTGGCAGCTAGTCTTAAGGCTGAAAACTTATTGATCGTCAGTGATATTCCAGGCTTATTACGTGATGTCAATGATGAAGACTCTTTAATTTCTGAAGTCTCTCTTTCAGATGTTGAGAAATTAAAAGAGGAAGGCATTATCGCCGGTGGTATGATTCCTAAAGTCGATTCCATCATTGAAGTTATTAATGATGGTGTTAAACAGGCAGTCATCGTTGATGGCAGAGTGCCTCATTCAATGTTGGTGGAATTATTTACGAATTCCGGTGCTGGTACATTATTTAGACAATAATCAAAAAGTCACTCAGGTGACTTTTTTGATTGGTTTGAAAAAGTAGAGTTGATAATATCTTTGTGGTAAGATAAAAGGCAAGAGGATGATAGTTATGAAGAGAATATACTCTATTGTGTTATGTGTTCTTATGGCTCTTGCACTTTTTGGCTGCGGCCATAAAGAACCAGAAATCAAAGGCGTGATTGCCATCGATCCGGGACATCAGGGAAAGCTCAATCTTGAACAGGAACCAATTGGTCCAGGGGCTAAAGAGACAAAAGCAAAAGTGACTGCTGGCGCCACTGGTGTATCAAGTGGTTCAACTGAAGCAGAACTTGTTTTGGCAATTGGTTTAAAACTGCAAAAGGCACTCGAGGAGGCTGGCTATGAAGTCGTGATGACTCGTACCTCTCAAGATGTTGATTTATCAAACAAAGATCGTGCTGAGATTGCCAATGAGGCTGAAGCTGATGCATTTATTCGCTTGCATCTCAACAGTGTTAACGATCAAAGCGTTCGTGGTGCTTTAACAGTAGCCCCATCAAAAAAGAATCCTTATCTAGATGAAGATACCATTACGGAATCAAGATCACTATCTAAAATAATTCTCAAAGAATTTTGCAAGGAAACAAAACTACGTAATCGTGGTGTCACATATTCGGATACGATGTCGGGCATCAATTGGTGTGAAGTACCAGTCTGTATTATTGAAATGGGCTTCCTCTCCAATCCTGATGAAGATAAACTACTTAATAAGGAAGACTTCCAGGATCAATGTGTAGTAGGCATGGTTAAAGGTATTGATCGCTATATGGCGAGTAAGGAGAACGATTAATGTATGTATTTGCCTATCGTACAAGACAGTTAGGAATGATTTATATTGGTGAAACAGATGGTTTTATCGATTATGTGAATTTTTTTCCATTAACTGATCGTATTGAAAAAGAAACAACGCTTATTAAAAAGTGCTTCCAAGAATTAACAGAGTATCTTGAAGGCCAGCGCCAAACGTTTGATTTGCCAATCAGGCAGGAAGGAACGCCGTTTCAAGAAAATGTTTGGAAAGCTGTTATGCAGATTCCTTATGGTAAGACTGCTTCCTATCAGGATGTTGCGAAAATGGCAGGTAGACCACTTGCCTATAGAGCAGCTGGCAATGCGATCAACAAAAATAAGATTTGCCTGATTATCCCTTGCCATCGTGTGATTAAGCAGGATGGGTCACTGGGTGGATATAATGGTCATGAAGACCGTAAATTGTATTTATTAGAACATGAAGGAGGAAAAATTTGATGAGTCGTGTAGGGATTTTATTAGCAGATGGATTTGAAGAAGTTGAAGGTTTAGCAGTTGTTGATGTTTTAAGACGTGCGGGCATCAGCATTGATATGGTATCAGTTACAGGTCAGCTTGATTTAAAAACATCAAGACAGATTGGTGTTAAAGCTGATAAACTTTTTGAAGATATGGATCAATATGAAATGATCGTTTTACCTGGTGGACTTCCAGGTGCTGCTACATTAAGAGATGATCCAAAAGTCATTGATTTATTAAAACGTTATGATGAGCAAGGTAAATATATTGCAGCTATTTGTGCTGGACCAATGGCTCTAGGTGTTTCAGGTGTTGCCAAAGGTAGAAAAGTCACTTCTTATCCAGATGACACTACAAAATCTTACTTAAAAGAAGCAGATTATCAGGAAGATATGGTTGTTGTTGATGGTCGTGTAATCACTAGTCGTGGGCCTGCTACAGCATGGGCATTTGCTTATCAGCTAGTAGATTTATTAGGTGGTAATTCTAATCAATTAAAAGAAGCTATGCTTTACAATCGTTACATGGAAAAATAATAAACGTACAGTGGTCAGAAATGATATGTACCCCCTTTACTGGACACTCCAGTAAAGGGGGTTATTTGTATGCACTATAGTTATGAATTCAAATTAATGTGTGTCGAAATGTATCGAAAGGGACAGTATCCAGAAACACCAGACGGCATAAATCAATACAGTTTTCAAGATCAAATTAGAAGCTGGGCCAGAATCGAGAAAGCATGTGGGCCTGAGGCTCTTAAGCATAAAAATCAGAATAAAGTTTGGACACCGGAGGAAAAATTGAACTTGTAGCCCAAATCATGGTAGGTAAATCAATTAAGGAAGTTTCGTGTGCCGCAGGTATAAACAGTGGTCAGCTCTATTCATGGGTTCAAAAATATAAGACACATGGTTATAATGGTCTTATAGATAAGAAAAAAGGAAGAAAATCTTCGAAGGAACAAACCATGAAAAAGAAAGTCGAACCAAAGCCTCTAACTGAATCGGAACGTGAAGAACTGGTCCGTCTGAGAGCTGAAATTGCCTATATTAAAGCGGAAAATGAAATCATAAAAAAAGAAATCGCCTTGAGAGAAGAAAAGGAAGGTGCGCGCCTCAAGGCGAAAAAGCAGCTGTCATCAAAGAACTCCGTGAAAAAGGACATGCACTGAAACATCTTCTCAAAGCCATGGGAATTGCCAGAAACCTATGTCATATTCATAAGTG
>JAGBPZ010000052.1 GCA_017633115.1 Erysipelotrichaceae bacterium
ACCGGTCAAAATGACTTTTAAATCCGTATGTTCATGAATATATTGGCATAACAGATACATACCAATGGAGGCTCTGATGGTGGTAATATCCCATGTCTCTAAATGATAAATGACCTCGCGTAAGGCACTTAGAACGTCTTCCTTAGTCATATAAACTTCAGTATGATCGGTACCTAAAAAATCAGCGACTTCGCGGGCGTATTTTAAATCGATTGGATCGTTTGTCATCCCAATCGCGAAAGTTTGAATTGGGTGGTCATAAAAGCGAGAGGCAATGGCACACACTAAAGAAGAATCAAGACCGCCACTCAACAGAAAACCGATTGGGGCATCACTTTGAAGTCTTTTCTCAACACTCTTGATTAATTTCGTTCGTAAATGAAAAGCAATGGTTTCAATATCATCTGTGTGAATCGATTTGATGTTAGCCAAGTCATTGTAACAGGTAAACGTACCATTCTCATAATAGTAGCCAGGTGGAAATGGTAATATTTCATCACATAAAGGTATTAGTGCTTTTGCTTCTGAAGCAAAGGCGATTTTATGTTCTCCTTTAGTGTAGCCATAAAACATTGGTCTTATGCCCATAGGGTCACGAGCGGCCATCATTACTTCTTTTTCGCCATCATACATGACAAAAGCAAATTCAGCATCGAGCATACGACAGGTGATTGCCAAACCGTATTTGCGATATAAAGGCAATAAGACTTCACAGTCACTGCTGCTGATGAAATCATGATCATCTTCAAGACTGTCTTTTAAAGCGGGATAGTTATATATTTCTCCATTACAGACAACAACACTGTCGTCGACGATAAAAGGCTGCATGCCTTTGTAAGAGAGGTCCATAATGGCCAGACGGTCAAAACCCCAGGTACCATTCATGATATAATGAGCAGCCACAGAGTCAGGACCACGGTCAACGATTGAAGCAAGAGCTTCTTTGAAAACTGGTAATGGAATTGCTTGTGAATCAACTGTTAAAAAACCACACATATATGTGCCTCCTTTTCATTAAAAAACCGCATCAATGCGGGTATCAATGAAGGACAAAGTACAGACATACTTCAAAGAGTAAGCGATACCCGGTCATCTTAACGTGATGACAGCCGGTTCAGTCTACTGACAATAATTGTGTTCGGTGAACTGCTCAGAGGTGTTATTCGCTAAAGTGACTGATACAGTGCTTTCACCATTTCACTGCTCGCTGAATCGCCATCCTTAGTTACTTCTCCTCGTCATTGCATTGAATAAGTTTGATTATGGGTATAGTATATAATAAACATTTATCATAATCAATAATAAATTATTATCGAACGAATAAAACGATATCAATTTCGCTCTGTTGTCACAACAAAAAGGAGATAAAATGTATTAAATGAAAAGAAATAGTGGACAATCTTGTCAAAATTTGCTTATATAGAGGTCGATTCCTAAGAAGGGAGGCGTAAAACAGTGTCAACTATTCCAAATGATCCTGTGATGTTATTGAGCTTTTTGAATACTAAGCTTAGAGATGAATATCATTCATTGACAAAGTTATGTGACGATTTAGGACTTAATAAAAACGATGTCCTCTTAAAGATGATGACGATTGATTATCGTTATGATCCAAATATTAAACAGTTTAAATAATATTTGTAGTGAATTTGTTCATTCACAAAAACCAACTGATGTTCTGTTGTATAAAGAATGTCAGTTGGCTTTTTGTTTTAATTGAGCACTAATAAGCTTACAATTTATAATTTCATTTAGAAAATGATGGTGCTATAATAGAAATACTTTATGACAGGAGGAGTCAATAATGTTGAAGTTGAAAGATTTTCAGGAAGCTAAGGAAAGAGTCGATCAGGTGATTTTACCAACACCTTTGATTTATAGTGAAGCTTTCTCAAAAGAATATAGAAATAAAGTTTATATCAAACCAGAAAACCTGCAGCGTACAGGTGCCTTCAAAATTCGTGGTGCTTACAATAAAATCATGAAGATGAGTGATGAAGCCAAAGAAAAAGGTTTGATTGCCGCAAGTGCAGGTAACCATGCTCAGGGTGTCGCTTATGGTGCCAGAGCATCAGGTGTTAAGGCAACGATCGTCATGCCTGCGCATACACCTCTTATTAAAGTTGATGCAACCAAGAATCTTGGTGCAGAAGTTGTCTTAAGTGGTGAAGTTTACGATGATGCCTACAACAAGGCTGTAGAATTACAAAAAGAATATGGTTATACCTTTGTTCACCCATTTGATGATGAAGATGTCATCGAAGGTCAGGGCACGATCGCATTAGAAATTCTTGAAGAATTACCAAATACTGATGTTATCTTAGTACCAGTTGGTGGCGGCGGACTGATTTCAGGAGTCGCTGCAGCCGCAAAACAAATTAATCCAAATGTCAAAATTGTCGGGGTTGAACCAGCAGGTGCTGCCAGTGCTTTGGCAGCCATCAATGAAGACCGCGTTGTCAGCTTAAAGGAAGCAGAAACAATCGCTGATGGTACAGCTGTCAAGACAATTGGTGAAATGCCATTTGACTATATTAGAGAATATGTTGATGGTATCATCACAGTAAATGACTATGACTTAATGGACGCTTTCCTGATGCTTGTTGAAAAACATAAGCTTGTGGCTGAAAACTCAGGTATCCTCTCTTTGGCTGCTTTAAAGAAATTGGCGGAAAAGAATAAGAACGTTGTTTGCCTTGTTTCTGGTGGTAATATTGACGTTATGAGCATCTCTTCAATGATCAACAAGGGTCTGATTGAACGTGACCGTATTTTCACTTTCTCTGTTCAGCTGCCTGATAAACCAGGTCAATTGGAATATGTCGCTCATGTATTGGCAGAAATGAATGCCAACGTTGTAGGTGTTGAACATAACCAGTTTAAAAACTTTGCCCGTTTCTCTGAAGTAGAATTACGCGTCACTTGCGAAACCAATGGTTCTGCGCATGTTGAACAAATCATTAACCGCTTTGCTAAAGATGGTTATCCTTTAACTAAATTGAGTTAAATCAATCAAGATGATGGTTCGTAGACACATGAATCTGCGATAAATCCATCATCTTTTTTGTTGCTTCTTTAGAAAGATGTCATTTCGCGATATAATTAAATTGTTAGGGAGGAAGTAAGTATGAAAAAAATCTGTGCAATTGATGTAGGTGGCAGTAGTATCAAATATGGAATCGTTGATGAAGAAGGAAATGTCAGTGCGAAAGGGTCTTTTAAGACACCTGATCATTTAGAGGCATTCTATGATGGTATTGTAAAAGTCTTCAATGGTTATAAAGATGTAGAAGGTATGGCAATGAGTTTGCCAGGAGCAGTTGATAGTGAGTCAGGTATTATTTATGGTGCCAGTGCTTTACCATATATTCATGGTCCAAATATTAAGGAAGATTTAGAAGCGCGTCTTCATACACAGGTGGAAATGGAAAATGACGCTAACTGTGCAGCTCTTGCAGAAGTCTGGAAAGGTGCGGCAAAGGATACCCAGGACAGCTGCTTCGTCGTATGTGGTACGGGTATTGGTGGCGCTGTGGTCAAGAATCGTGCAATCCATAAAGGCATTCATCTTCATGGTGGTGAATTCGGCTATATGATCATGGATTATAATGCCGATGAAGATCATTATATTACCTGGTCAAAATGTGGTTCGACAATCGTGACGGTCAATAATGTTGCCAAAGAACTTGGTAGAGAAGTCAGTGGTCATGAAATCTTTGACCATGAAGATGCTAATCCTGTTTACAAGAAGCATGTCAATCGTTTCTATACAACCCTGGCTACAGGTATTTATAATATCCAATATGCTTATGACCCTGAGGTCATCATTATTGGCGGTGGTATTTCTTCTAGAGATGATATTGTTGAACGTGTCAATGAACGTCTTGAAGTCATTCTTGAAGATGTGCAAGATGCTAAAATCAAACCAGTGGTCATGAAATGTGTCTTTGCGAATGATGCCAATCTGATTGGTGCAGCTTATCATTTCTTTAATCGCTAATGAAGGTCCTGTTGACAGGACTTTTTTCGTTAAGGCAAAATTAAGGTTGCCAACTTTGAAATAAATAGCTATGCGATATTTTTTGTATTATAATGAGGGACAAAGGAGGAAACATATATGAATCCAATTATTATTGTTGTAATCGTGTTAGTGGTCGTTATTGCTGGATGGGCAGTGACAACATATAACGCATTAGTCAAATTAAGAAACAAGTGTGATACACAGTGGGCACAGATCAATGTTCAATTGAAAAGACGTGCTGATTTAATTCCTAATCTCATTGAAACAGTTAAAGGTTATGCAGCTCATGAAAAAGAAACTTTGAATGCAGTCATTGAAGCTCGTTCAAAATACATGAAAGCGACAACTGCTGAAGCACAGATGGAAGCAGGTAATGGTTTAACATCTGCTTTGAATCGTCTGTTTGCTTTATCTGAAGGTTATCCTGAATTAAAAGCCAATGCGAACTTCCTGCAGTTACAGAACGATCTTAAAGATACTGAAGATAAGATTGCTTATGCAAGACAGTTCTATAACGATGATGTCAATCAGTACAAAAACAAAATTGAAATGTTCCCATCAAGCATCATTGCAAGTTTTGGCGGTTTTGGACCAAAACCATTCTACGATGTTGCTCCTGAGGATATGACTGTTCCAAAAGTCAACTTTTAAATATTAATATAGAAAGGTGGAAGACCTGATTGATCAACATCAGGTCTCTTGTTATGAAGAGATTATTTAAACTTCTATTACTGATACTTGTGGTAATGTCATGTGTCACGCCAGTCTATGGGGCTGATACATATATCAGAAATCTGATTATTACCTGTAAGATCAACGAAAATGGTAGTGCTGATTTCACAGAAACGTGGGATATGTATGCCTATGCAGGAACTGAAGGTTATAAAATCTTTGACAACATGGCAGGACAGCCAGTCACTTTAAAAAGTGTGACAGATGAAAAAGGGAAACCTTTTGAAAAACTGAAGAATTGGGATATCGATCGTTCCCTGAAACAGAAAGCACAGACATGTGGTGTGATTTACGATGCTGATGAAAATCACTATGAATTATGTTTTGGTCTTGGCAGTTATGGTCATCATCAATACACATTGAATTATCATATTGATCATTTCGTCAATCAGTACGCCAATGTTCAAGGTATCAACTATGCTTTTATTTCTGATATGGAACTAACCGTTGAAAACGCCGAAATTGAGCTTTACGATGAAAACCATCAGTTCACCTTTGAAAATTCAGCTATCTGGGGCTTTGGTTATTATGGCAGCTGTGACTTTGATACCAAAGGGCATATTCATCTGGTGAACGAATCTTCACTTGAAGGTGACCGTATGCAGCTCTTGATGCGTTTAGATGAAGGCAAATATACTGAGCCAAATAAGATTCATAAGGAAGAAACTTTTGAGGCAGTATTAGATGATGCCCGTATTGGTTCTGCCTATGAAGAAGGTTACGACGATGACATCGAGGGTGATGCTGATATCAACTATGACAAAGCCGATATCTGGTCGATGTTATACTGGGTTATTCGTCTGGTCGCTTTGTTCTTCTTTGGTATGATTGTCATCATCGAAGTGTTTGTCAAAGGACTATTCTCAAAGGGTTCTTCAAAACCAAACAAAGGTTTAACTTTTGAAAATGAAAATGTGACCTTCAATAAAAAGGATGTTCATCCGTTCCGTGACATACCATGTGATAAGAATCTTCTTTACTTCTACTATTTCGCAAAGAAGATCCATATGATCAATACCGACAATCGTTCTGGTATCATGGCTGCTTTCCTCTTGCGTTGGATCAACCGTGGTTATACGAGCTTTGTCAGAGGCGAGAAAAAAGGACTCCTGTTTAAACACGATACTTATGCCATTGATTTGACAGGTGGTATTCCTGTTCACTCTGATCCTGAGTCAAAACTGTTGTCAATGTATCGTCGTGCATCAGGCAAAAACATGATTCTGGAAACAAAAGAATTCGAGAAATGGTGCCGTAAATATTATGATACTGTTGAAAATTGGTTTACATCATTAGATACATATGTCGAAGATGAACTCAAATCACGTGGTATCATTAGAACTGAAACGACTTATCGCAAATTCCTGGGATTGGAATTCCCAAAAACAAAACTGATCTATTCTATGAAAGCTTATGAATACATGGAACAGACAGCGGGATTCTATAAATTCTTAGTTGACCAGGACAATCTGAAAGATAAAGAAGTCATTGAAGTCCAATTATGGGATGACTATCTAGTCTTTGCCACAGTTCTTGGCATCGCTGAACAGGTCATCAAACAGCTTGACATTGTTTGTCCACAATATCAGGATTATCATTCAAATTATACTTATGCCGATTATATGCTGATGCATTCAATTACACGCAGCTTTGTCAATGACGGATCACGTGCCGCTCATTCTGCTTATACGAGCGCTAATAGTGGCAGCTCTTACTCTG
The DNA here is from genome assembly GCA_017633115.1 of Erysipelotrichaceae bacterium. GTDB lineage: Bacteria > Bacillota_I > Bacilli_A > Erysipelotrichales > Coprobacillaceae > RGIG9341. The sequence continues at coordinate 6,473 of JAGBPZ010000052.1, forward strand.
GTGGTGGCGGTGGCTCATCCTTCAGTGGCGGTGGCGGTGGCTTCTCCGGAGGCGGCGGAGGCGGCGTCAGATAAGCATGATAAAAACCCTTTTCGTTTAAAAAACGAGAAGGGTTATTTTAATGAGCAGTAAACCTCATAAATAGCCTTAAGGGCATCTTTGAGTAAGTCTTGATCGATACTGGCATAATTAATAATAAATGTATGTGTATCAGGAAGACCATAGTTGACAAAACCTGATAGATGAATGCCTTGCTGTTTTAAAGCATCGAGAAAGATTTCATCAGCAACCGGTAAATCAAGATGGATCAACAGGTGCAAGCCGGTATTTTCTTTTGAAATTGTGGCAATATCGTTAAGGGGACTGTTATGAAGGGCAGTGATTAAATCATCACGCTGACGGCGATAATAAGTACGCAGACGATTGATATGTTTTTCAAAATATCCCTCCTGAATAAACTGTGCCAATGTATATTGTTCAAAAGTTGAGACAGTGCAGGCATAGAAATGCATTTGGGTATTGAACTGGTGAGCAAGCGGTTCGGGAAGAACCATATAACTGATACGAATCGTAGAAGCCAGTTTCTTATTAAAAGTATTCATATAAATGACTTTGTCATGTTGATCAATGCTAAATAAGGATGCGACTGGACGATGAGCCATGGAAAACTCGCTGTCATAATCGTCTTCAACAACATAGTGGTTACTGTCCTCCAGCGCCCACTGAAGCAGTTCATAACGACGCTTGATGGGCATTGTGATACCTGTAGGATACTGATGTGAAGGGGTAATATGGATAATGTCCACATTGTGAGTACGCAATAAATTGGGCATAATTCCCGATTCATCCATCGCAATTTCTTTAACATTGACATGATATGATCGAGAAATTTGTCGTATTTTCTGATAACCTGGCCATTCAACGCCATATGTTTTATCAAATCCCAGTAACTGGATCAACAAGCCATACAGATATTCGGTGCCTGCGCCGATGACGATTTGATAGGGACTGACTTTTAAATCACTGAAGTCATAAAGATGTTTGGCGATTGCCTGGCGTAAAGCCAATGTTCCATTGGCAGGTGAATTTTGCATCAGTGCTTCCTGCTGATGAGTTAATAATGAACGGGTAATTTTTGCCCATGTAGAAAAGGGGAAAATAGCTGAAGGAGATTGTGACGAAGAAAAGTCAAAGCGATAGTCTGGTTTTGTTTCTTCAAGAGTCAGATCTGATGCATCCAGATGATCGGATGAACGGGGAATGTTGAGTTCATTGACAAAATAGCCAACGCGTGGTTTTGACTCGATAAATCCTTCACTTAAAAGTTGAGCATATGATGATTCAATCGTAATGGTACTGATATTAAGCTGCTTGGCTAAAGTACGCTTTGAGGGCAGCTTTTCTCCTGGAAGCAAAATACCATTCATGATGTCATCACGAATATATTTGTAGAGTTGTTCATAGAGTGGTTCTTCACTGTTAAATTGGTAGGTCAGCATAGTATCTCCAATCTGACCATATAAAATTAAATAAAACTGGCTATTTCCATATGGTCAATATAGAGTATAATGAGTTTACCTTTGAAAGTCAACGTAAGCTCAAAGGATACTATGGAAAGAAGGTTATTTCTATGAAAAGAATTTTAACAGTCCAGGATATTTCTTGCTTAGGTAAGTGCTCAATTACAGTCGCATTACCTGTCATCTCTGCAATGGGTGTAGAAACAGTTATTTTACCAACTGCAGTACTATCAACACATACAATGTTCCAGGGATTTACAGTCAAAGACTTAAGTGATCAAATCGAACCAATTACAGCTCATTGGAAATCTCAGGATGTCCAGTTTGATGCTTTATATACAGGTTACTTGGGAACAATCGAACAGATTGAACAGATGAAGACACTATTCAAAACATTTAAAACAGATGACAATATTATCTTCATTGACCCAGTTATGGCTGATAATGGAAAGCTTTATCCTGCGTTTGATGAAAACTATGTTAAAGCTAATGCAGAATTATGTGGTTTTGCAGATATCATCGTTCCTAACATTACTGAAGCCTGCTTCATGACAGGCATGGAATATAAAACTGAGTATGATGAAGCTTATATCAAAGAACTTCTTGATAAGCTGGCAGCTTTAGGACCTAAGATTGTTGTATTAACAGGCGTATCATGTTCTGAAGGTAAAACTGGCGTTATGGGTTTAGATACAACTAAGAATGAATATTTTGTTTACCAGAATGATCGTGTTGATGCAGCTTATCATGGCACTGGTGATATCTTCTCAAGTGTCTGTGTTGGGGCAATGATGCGTGGACATACTTGGCAGAAAGCAATGGAAATTGCTGCTGACTACACAGCTTTGACAATTGCTGAAACATTAAAGAATCCGAAAAAGCCTTGGTATGGTGTTGACTTTGAAGCCACTTTACCAGTATTGATCGATACATTAAGAGAAAAAGAGGTTGATTAGGATGATAGTCAATGAGGAAGCAGTTAAATCCATTCTTGAAGAAATCAAGCCGGCCAAACTTGTAGCTGCCACAAAATATGTTGACAGTGATCAGATCGATGCTTTAGAAGCATGCGGATGTATGATTTATGGTGAAAACCGAGTCCAGGCATTTCTTAAAAAGTATGAAGAGTACAAGGGTAAAGGACAGTGGCATTTTATTGGTACTTTACAGACCAACAAAGTCAAATATATTATCGATAAAGTGACCTTGATTCATTCGGTCAATAGCTACAAACTGATCAACGAAATCGAAAAGCAGGCTGCAAAACATGACTTAGTCATGGATGTATTGTTGCAGGTAAATATTGCCCATGAAGACAGTAAGCATGGTTTTGATGAAACAGAAATGGATGAAGTAATGGCCAGTCTAAGCAATAAACCACATATTCATGTTCGTGGATTGATGATGATGGCCCCAAACATTGACGAAGAAGAAACACGAGTTTATTTCCGTAAGACAAAAGCATTACTTGATCGTCTTGCAAAAGACTATCCACAGTATGAACTGACAGAATTATCAATGGGTATGAGTAATGATTACCACATTGCCTTAGAAGAAGGCAGTACAATGGTACGTATTGGTCGTTCGCTGTTTAAAGATTAGATACTCTATGAGTGCACATTTGTGCACTTTTTTATTTAAATGCGACAATTTTGAAATATCTCCGCAATAGATAATTAGGAGGTATTAAATGATGATGTCAATGGCAGAAATATGATTGTCAAATGTATCATCGAAGAAACAACCGGTATCAAAGTCTCCTCACTGACACTATCAAGCAATGATATCAAACCTCATGGCAAAGAAGGTAAGCTTAACCGCGTTGACTTCCATGTCATCGACGAAGACGGCAGACACTATGACATAGAAATGGAAAACGGACCTTACAATGAAGAAAATAACGTCTGCTTTGAAACCTACGCCTGCAAGTTGATCTCATCCCAGGAAACAAGGATCAAGGACTATGATACTATCGATTCTGTCTATCAGATTGTTTTCTTCAAAGGAAGGAAGGCAACAGATAACACAAGAAAGATCGAACGCTACTGCGTGTATGAGACCGAGAACCCAAAATGACTCGAATATGACAGCTTCAATTATATTATTGTCAATATGTGGTTCATCAATAACATTGTGAAGGAAAAGGGTATAGAGAATCTGACACAATTTGAAACAATTCTGTATATCTTCCAAAACAATTTGACGGATGATATTCTAAAGGTAGAAAGCGAAGTGGTGGAGTATATGGCAGAAGAATATAGAAAATGCAGAAGCAGTGAGTGGTATACAGATGAGCAGAAATAGAGGAACTTAAAAAGAAATTAGCTGAATACGAGAAACAGACGAAATAGAAGTTGTTTTAATGTATTAAGAATATTGAAATAATCAAGAAAAGCGTATGGTAAGGACAGGCAGAGAGGTCTGTTCAACTATACGCTTTAATTTGTTTGAATAGTTGACTATAATGAAAAGTCATTAATCATAGGTTGAAGTCACCGGCGTAAGGTTGTAGCATATAGGAGAGCTGTTTACGGTAAAAATTATGGAAAAGTGTCTCAATTTGGAGCAATTTTCTGTACAAAAAAGAAAATAAGTGTAAAATACAAGCATGAAATATTGAGTACATTTTTGTGTTGTAAAGTGGATTTGTTAGGGAGGTTTCTGATAATGGCTTATTATTTAGGTATTGATGTTGGGTCAACTACTGTAAAACTCTATTTAACAGATGAAAATGATCAATGTCTCTATTCAAATTATGTCAGACATTTTTCTGACGTCAGAAAAACAGTCCATGATTTATTAATCGAAGTTAAAGAACAACTTGGTGATTTAGACATCCATCCAGCAATGACTGGTTCAGGTGGATTATCACTTGCTGAATCATTAGGTATGACATTTATTCAGGAAGTTATTGCTTGTACAAAAACTGTAGAAACATATATTCCACAAACAGATGTAGCGATTGAATTAGGTGGTGAAGATGCAAAAATCACCTACTTTGAAGCATCATTAGAACAAAGAATGAATGGTACATGTGCCGGAGGTACAGGTGCTTTTATTGACCAGATGGCAACTTTACTGCAAACTGATGCAGCAGGATTGAATGAACTGGCTAAACATCATACAACACTCTACCCAATTGCTTCCCGATGTGGTGTCTTTGCGAAAACAGATATTCAACCTTTGATCAACGAAGGTGTTAATAAAGAAGATATTGCGGTATCTATTTTCCAGGCCGTTGTCAACCAGACGATCTCTGGTCTTGCCTGTGGCAAACCAATTCGTGGTAATATCGCGTTCCTTGGTGGACCGCTCTATTTCCTTGATCAGCTTCGTCAACGTTTTATTGAAACGTTGAAATTAACTGATGAACAAGTCATATTCCCAGACAACTCACAGCTATTTGTGGCTATGGGGGCTTGTTTAAATGCCAAAGAGAGTAATAGTGAAGAAGTCAGTTTATCAACATTGATCAAACGCTTAGAAACACTAAAAGGCAAAACATCTGAATTGACAAATGTCCTTGAACCACTTTTTAAAGACGAAGAAGAATTAAATGAATTTAGAGAAAGACATGCGCAGCATGTGACTCTTAAACGTGAACTGAGTGATTATGAGGGACCAGTTTATTTAGGTATCGATGTTGGTTCAACAACATCAAAGTGTGTTTTAACTGATCCTGAAGGTGCGATCCTCTATACATTCTATAGTTCTAACCAGGGCTCACCACTTAATCTTGTGATTAAGATGGTGAAAGACATCTATGAGATGTTGCCTGCAAATTGTTATATCGCAAAATCAGGTGTAACAGGTTATGGTGAAGCCTTAATCAAAGCAGCGATTAAGGTTGACTTTGGTGAAGTCGAAACAATTGCTCATTACACTGCCGCTAAAGCTTATGAACCTGATGTTGACTTCATTCTTGACATCGGTGGTCAGGATATGAAAGCTATCTCAATTAGAGACAATGTCATTCAGAACATTGCTTTAAATGAAGCATGTTCAGCTGGATGTGGTTCATTCCTGGAAACATTTGCTCAGTCACTTGGCTATAATGTTGAAGAATTCTCACAGTTTGCCCTTAAATCACAACATCCAATCGATTTAGGAAGTCGTTGTACTGTCTTCATGAATTCTAAAGTTAAACAGGCACAAAAAGAAGGTGCTTCTGTAGAAGACATCAGTGCTGGTTTATCATACAGTGTCATTAAGAATTCACTTTATAAAGTTATCAAATTAAGAAGTAAAGAAGATATTGGTACTCACGTTGTTGTCCAGGGTGGTACGTTCTATAACGAAGCGGTCTTACGTGCCTTTGAAAAAGAAACAGGTATTGAAGCCATCAGACCTGATATCGCTGGTTTGATGGGTGCCTATGGTATGGCTAAAATTGCTTGTGAAAATGATGAAAATCATCAGTCATCAATCTTGACATATGATGAACTGCAGACACTCACATTCCAGAATGAGATGCGTAACTGTGGTAAATGTACAAATAACTGTTTATTGACAATCACACAATTTAGTGATGGTCGTGAATATATTTCTGGTAACCGCTGTGAACGTGGTGCTAATTTACCATTAAAATCAAAGACATTGCCAAACTTATATGATTATAAATATCGTCGTATTTTTGGTTATCGTTCATTACCAATTCAGGATGCAAGCCGTGGTATCGTTGGTATTCCACGTGTTCTCAATATGTATGAAAACTATCCATTCTGGCATCGCTTCTTTACGACTTTGAAGTTCCGTGTCATTTTATCAGCACGCTCATCTAAAGCAATTTATGAAAAAGGTATTGAATCTATTCCAAGCGAAAGTGTTTGTTATCCGGCAAAGCTGGTTCATGGCCATATTGAAAATCTGATTGATCGTCAATGTCGCTTTATCTTCTATCCATCAGTTGCTTATGAAAGAATCGAATACAAAGAAGCAGGTAACCACTACAATTGTCCAGTTGTTGCTTCTTATCCAGAAGTTATTCGTACCAATGTGGATCATTTGGAATCTGAAGACATCAACTTTAAGAATCCATTTATTTCACTTAATAATCCAAAAACATTATTCAACGTGTTGAAAGATTCATTAGCTGAATTCGATATCAGTGATGATGAATTACATACTGCTATTGATGAGGCTTATAAAGAGCTTGAACAATCACGTATTGATATTCGTAATCAGGGTAAGTTTGCTTTAGACTACATGCGTGAGAATCACAAGCGTGGTATTGTTTTAGCAGGTCGTCCATATCATGTTGATCCAGAAATCAATCATGGTATTGCCGATTTGATTACTGGTGAAGGTTTCTGTGTCCTGACAGAAGATTCTGTCTGTTGGATGAATGAAGAAGAAACACATCTGCGTGTTGTCGATCAGTGGACTTATCATTCACGACTCTATCGAGCTGCTGAATTTGTCACAACACAGCCTGACTTAGATTTAGTTCAGTTGACTTCATTTGGTTGTGGCCTTGACGCTGTTACGGCCGATCAGGTTGCCGAATTATTACAGGCAAGAGATAAAATCTACACTTTAATTAAGATTGATGAAGTCTCTAACTTAGGTCCAATCAGAATTCGTATTCGTTCCTTAAAGGCAACAATCAAGAAAAAGGACAATACAGTTCATCTTGAATCAAAATATGAGCCAGTCGTTGCTCCATTCACAAAACAGATGAAGAAGGAACAGTGGACTATTCTTTGCCCACAGATGTCACCAATTCATTTCCAGTTCGTTGAGCTGGCTCTTCGAGAAGAAGGCTATAACTTTGTCGTCTTGCCTTCAGTTGATAAAGGTGCAATTGAAGCAGGTCTTAAGTATGTTAACAATGATGCCTGCTATCCAAGTATTCTTGTCATTGGCCAGATGATGGAAGCACTCAACAGTGGTCAATATGATATCAATCATACCGCGTTGATCATCACCCAGACTGGTGGTGGCTGTCGTGCCACTAACTATATTGCCTTTATCCGTAAGGCGTTAAAAGATGCTCATATGGAACAGGTACCAGTCATCAGTGCCAACCTGGCAGGACTAGAAACCAATCCAGGCTTCAAGATTACTTATTCATTGGCTAAACGTGTTGTCATTGGTGCATTATACGGTGACTTGTTCATGCGTGTCCTTTATCGTGTACGCCCATATGAATTAGTACCAGGAAGTGCTAATGAACTGTATGAATCATGGGTTGAAAAATGTAAAAAGAACGTTATCAGTGGTTCAATGAAAGAATTCAAGAGAAATGTTTATGCCATTGTCTCTGACTTCGACCATTTGCCACTGCGTGATATTAAAAAACCACGTGTTGGTTTAGTAGGTGAAATCTTAGTTAAGTTCCACCCAACTGCCAACAATGAAATCGTTAAAATCATTGAAGAAGAAGGCGCCGAAGCCGTCATGCCTGACTTGCTCGACTTCTTCCAATACAGTTTCTATAACCAGCAATATGCCTATCGTCATTATGATGCATCATGGAAACAGATGCAGTTAGGTAATGCGGCTATCAAATTCATTGATTTCCTGAGAAAAGATATGATTAAAGCCTTAAAGGCATCAGAGCGTTTTACAGCGCCTCATCCAATTGATCAGATTGCAGCTAAAGCAAGTGAAGTTGTGTCAATTGGTAACAGAGCTGGTGAAGGCTGGTTCTTAACTGGTGAAATGATTGAGTTGATTGATGAAGGTGCCTCAAATATTGTTTGTATGCAGCCATTTGCATGTCTGCCAAACCATGTCACTGGTAAAGGTGTTATCAAGGCTTTAAGAAAGAAATATCCACAATCCAATATTGTGGCTATCGACTATGACCCAGGTGCCAGTGAAACCAATCAGCTTAACCGTATCAAATTAATGTTGTCTACTGCTTTCAAGAATATGGAAAAGGAAGAACTTCTTCATAATCAAGAGAGCCATGTAGCTCAGGCAACACTCTAATAAGACAATCCTGTGAATTATACTCATCACAGGATTGTTTTTTATAAATATTATATTAATTTTATGGCTTTTTTTTCATTATTAAAGGCGATATGGTATAATATCAACGTATGTTTTCAAACCATTAAAAGGAGTTGTTGCGTATGAGTTTATTCGCAAAAATATTTAATAGACGTTTACTATTAGTCATTGAATCTGTACTTGTATTACTGTTGATGCTTTTGTTGGCGCTATTTAAATTACTGCCACTTAAGTTTTACCTGGTGATTTTGATTTTGCTTCTACTAAGTATCGTCGTTCTTTATGCGCTCCAGCGTATGAAAGTTGTCAAAACAAAAAGTGGCAAACGTGTCCGTATTAATACGCAACAAGGTATTTATGCCAAAATTGTTCAATGCGTATTATGCGTATTCTTGCTTTTTGGTAACATCTATGTCATTTCAGCAGTTGGTTTCTTAGGATCAATTACTGGAGGCAATAAGAGCGTTCTAAGATACAGTGCTGTCGTATTGAAAGACGACCAGGCAAAGAAGGTCAAGGATTTAAAAGGCTACAAGTTTGGTTATCTGAAATCTGAAGATGCTTCTGAAAATGTCAATAAAAATGAAGTGTTGACAAAAATCGGCAATACGCTCAACGAAAATATCAAACCAAAAAAATATAACTCTATTGAAACTGAAGTAGCTAAGCTCTACAGCAGTAAAGTTAAATGTATTATTATCAACGAAACTGACCGTAAAGCTTATAAAAAGGCTCAATCTGATTTTGAAGACCAGACCCGTGTCATCGAAACATATGAAATTCAGATTCCAAATGCTGCGGCAACAAAGGCTAAAGTTACAAAAGAGCCATTCAATGTCTATATTGCTGGTATTGATACTTATGGTAAGATTTCTGAAGCATCATTATCCGACGTTAATATGGTTGCAACAGTTAACCCAGTGACAAAACAGGTTCT
>JAGBPZ010000053.1 GCA_017633115.1 Erysipelotrichaceae bacterium
GATGCAGAAGATGCCGGGCAGGGTTATGAAGCTGCCAATCTTGTCCGTGAGATCAAGCTTGATCTTTTCTCGACAAGAATGTTAGATGGCAAAAAGTTCACCGCCAGACAAATCGTCGGCTATATTCTTAAATATACGATCGATATGGCAAAAGCAATTGCAGAAAAGAAACTCATCAACAACAAGGTCGAACATGTCGTCATTTCTGTGCCTGCTGGTTTTACCAATAATGAAAAGAATATCATTCTTGAAGCGGCAACTTCACCTGTCAGCAAGGGTGGAGCAGGTTTAAGAAAAACCCAGGTTTCTTTCATCAAGGAACCTGTAGCTGCTGCACTGTCTTATCATAATGATTCCATGAAGGACCATGTCAAAGCACTTGTCTATGACTTTGGCGGCGGCACATGTGATATTGCCTTAGTTGAATCAGATTTGAATACGAGAGAGAAATACAATGTGTTGCGTTCAGAAATGACACGCGTTGGCGGCAAGGACTATGATGAGCGCTTGATGGCCTATATCACCAGAGAAATTGAGAAGAAGACGGGCAAATCAATGAAAGGTGATGCCTATCAGGAAAAAATCAAACGCGCAGCCATCAAGGCAAAGCATGATCTGTCAAATAAAGATATCAGTGGCAATTATGTAAAGCAGGTGCGAGCTACAGTCGAAGTTGAAGGACTTACTCATGTTATCAGACTGTCACGAGAGACATTTGATGAACTGACAAGTGATTTATTCCAGAAGACCATTAATACTCTTAATAAAGTCATCAAAGATGCGAAAGCGTTTGATGTTGACCGTATCATCTGTGTCGGTGGCAGCTGTAATATGCCAAGTGTCATTGAAGGATTGAAACGAGAGTATCCTGACAAGCAGATCCAGGTCTATGAACCAGCGAATGCGATTGTCAAGGGTGGTGCTATTTATGCTGAAGGTCATAAGGAAGTTGTCGATATTGCACCTTATTCTTACGGTATAAGACTTTATCGAAATTATGACAAAGATCCTAATGACGAAATTATTAGAAATGTGATTTTTAAAAATGACCCGTTACCAGCACATGGCGAAATTAACGCTTACACAATTATAGAAAATCAGTCCGGTTTGATTTATAGAGTATTTGAAAATGAAGAACCAGATGTAAGATTCCAATACAATGATAGATATGGTCCAGAGGTTATGAAAATTGAACTTAAATTACCACCAGTGTCACCAAAAGGTACGCAAACGATTGTGGGCTTAAAACTGGATAAAAATGGATTATTACAGATTGATGCCAGAGACTTGAATGGTAATAAAGTTCATAGTCAGATAACGCTGAATTATAATAAATGAGGGACGTGAGTAATCATGGCTAATTGGGCTTATGAATATTATTATAAACAGTTGTGTCCAGATGATCAGTTGATCTATCGTCAGTTCTTTGAAAAGTGGAAGAAGTTTGAAACAGAAATAAGATTTAAAGCTTCTGTTTACCATAAAGAATCTTTTTCTAGAATTGCGGATTATCTACTATGTGATCATGTAGATTTGTTTTGGATTGATGCCTACTATATGAAGACTGAAAGAAAAGGTGATGAAATCATTGTAACAGTGCCTTTATTCTTTACTCGTGATGAAAGCAAGATGTACATAAAACGTCTACGTGCCTGGCGTCATAATATTGTGACAGGCATCGATCCGTCGCTATCCAATAAAGAAAAAGTCTATTTGTTGTTTGATTTTATTGAACGTCGTTCAACTTACGGAAAAGAAGCACGTAAGTTTTCACAAACGATTGTTGGAGCGTGTCGTCTTGACAATGAAGTCACGGTTTGCGTTGGATTCGCTAAATGTATTAAATATGTTTGCGATTTAATGAATATTCCATGTATCGTGGTTGTTAAAGGATATGCTAATTTTGGGCCAAACAGCCAAGGTGCACATGCGTGGAATATTGTTGAGATAGAAGATGGATGCCGCCATATTGATGGTGTACGCTATCTTACTTCTTCCAAGCGTAATGGTCGTTTGATTGGTCAATATTTATTCACAGACGCAGAGGTTTTAGCACCAAGACCTCATAATCAAAAACCATTATATAAATGGGATCAAAGCATTTCACCAAAATGTATTTAGAGAGTAGCTGATTGTTATGACAAAGATTATTCCACATTATTACTACTATCAATTACCAGAGAGTGACAGAGCTGTTTATGATGTCCTGTTCGAAGCTTTTAAACGCTTTGAAAAAAAGGTTGATATAGGCAAAATGCCACATAAGAATTCAATATTCCGTATTTGTGAATATATTTCTTTTGATCATCCAGATTTATTCTGGATTGATTATTATCATGTTATGCCAAATATCACTTCTGAGCGTACGATTGTTGAAATGCCTTATTATTTTGAAGATGAGGAAATCATTCCATATCTCAAACGTGCCCGTGCATGGCGTTCCACGATTGTTTCAGGTGTTGACCCAAAACTGCCAACTGCTGAAAAGTTGCGACTTATCTTCGATTACTTCGAACGTCGTACGACTTATGGCCGTGAAAGCTATAAGTTTTCACAAACAATTATTGGCCCATGTCGTATCGATAATGAAGTTTCTGTTTGTGAAGGTATAGCCAAGAGCCTCAAATATCTTTGTGATGCCCTTGATATTCCTTGTATAGTCCTTGTTGGGGATGTCTATTTTAGTTCTGAAAAAGGCTTGCATGCATGGAATATTGTTGAAATCGACGGTGTTTGTCGTCATCTTGACGGCGTCCGTTTTCTGACAACATCTAAAATGTATGGAAGGCTATTAGGAAAATATCTTATGACAGATGAAGAAGCTAAAGTCATTACATACGGTGGTAACCATAAATATAACTGGAATGAAGACATCATACCAAAGTGTGTATAAAATGGAGTGAAGTTAATGAGCATGATCAGTCGTCATCAATACTATGACCATCTGCCACCAAATGATCAGAAAATATATGATACCCTTTTAGATGGATTTATTCATTTAAAGAGAGAAGTTCTTGTTGAAAACATACCATGTACAAATTCAATTTTTACAATTTGCCGCTATATCACATTTGATCATCCCGATGTATTTTGGATCGACTACTATGGTGTGATAACGCGTTATAGCGGTCCAAAGTACAACGTTATTGAAATGCCTTATTATTTTAATGATGAGGAAATCATGTTCTATCTTAGACGTGTACGTGCCTGGAGATCGACAATCATTGCTGGTATTGACAAGAATTTGCCTGCAAGCGAAAAACTCAGACTTGTATTTGACTATTTTGAACGTCGTACCACTTATGGTCGAGAAGATATGAAATTCTCACAAACGATCGTTGGTCCATGTCGTATTGATAATGAAGTTTCTGTTTGCGAAGGCATAGCTAAAAGTCTTAAATATTTATGTGATGCCATGGATATACCTTGTATGATCCCTTATGGTGAAGTGCATTTTGGCCCTCGTCATTTGGGAAAGCATGCCTGGAATATTGTTGATCTTGATGGTATTTATCGCCATATTGATGGCGTGAATTATCTCTCCGAAGGCAAGGTCTATGGCAAAGTCAAAAGTGATTTTTTGAAAACAGACAGGCAGATGAAGGTATGTGTTTACAATGATAAACCACTCTATTCGTGGGATGAAAGTATGACTCCTGAATGTCTATAAAGGAAAAGCAAGAATATGTTAAACGTCAATAAAAAAGCGCTAATTGAGCGTATTAAAGAAGCAGCACCTCATGCCAGTGAGAAGTGGTATGACAATTATGCCGAGCGCTTGATTACAACTATAGATGACACATTGATCACAAATGTAGAAGAATGGATCAATCATCAGCCATTGTCACCAATTGGCGTTGGTGATAAAAAGTACACCATAAATCTGGTACTATCAATGCGTGGCAATAACGATTTCTTATCAGCACTTGAAGATTTAAATGATTATATGCTTCATGGTAGTGCCTATGAAATGCGTTTGTGGAGGGCTAAACGATGAGTGACTATGGTTATCATCCAACGCCTTATGAACATGAACCGGATGAATCTTTTTATGCTCACTTTCGTGAAATAGAATGGTCTAAAGCAGATGAGGCAACTAAGCAGAATCTCCTTCAAGAAGCTGTAAATCGTGCTGCTGAGGCACATGGTGAGCAGGGAGCCCCTTTGGTGGTATTTAAAGATTTGCCATCCTATGTAAGTGGTAATCAGAATAACGGTATCATTAGAATGAACCGTGACAGGTATGTTGATGGTGTGATTCGTCGCGAAGTTGATGGTCAGGTTTATGAAATACCGATTCAAGCCAATAATATTCTTGCTTTGGAAACAGCGCTTCATGAAAATGAACATGCTTATCAGGATCAAATCAATGATGGAACGATTTTACCTCAAGATTTAGATTTGGCACGAGAATATGGCGCTAATGGCTTTGATTTATCAGCTGTTAATGTCAATGGACAACTTGATGTTGGTCAGCAGTATCTTACTGGTGATGGCAGTGATCCGCGTAGTTACTATGCCTACTATACACAGCCGACAGAAAGAGATGCTTATAAGCTGTCAGAAGCAAGAACGATGGAAATCGTCAATAAGCTTGAGGCAATGTATGGTACTGAGGATTCGTTTCAAATCTATCGTGACAATGTCAATGTGAATGGCTTTAACGCTAATATCACAAAAGCACAAGAAGTCTTTCAGGATAATGATGTTGTTAATAATGTTTCAGCGACATTACAGAATGCTTATTATAAAGGTGAAGAAGAACTGCCTGTTACTTCTCACGATACAGAATCATTTGTGCTTTCAGAAATGCAAGCCAGCTATCAGGACACCTATATGGGTGGACGTGTAGAGGAGACGCAAGGTCAAGAAGATGGTACAAATGTAATAGATAATGATCAAGGGATGGATATGTAAATGAAAAGCAGAGATTTTGATACAACTGTATTGTTTGGTGAAGATATTTATGAAAACGGCATACCAGCTTATACAGCTGATTACCGTAACAATCCATTGTTAGTGTTTCCAGGTAATAACTGTAAGCCATTTGGTTTTAATGAATGGTCAGCCTCACGCCATTTATTGACATTAGGTGGTATTGGTACGGGTAAAACAAATGTCTTTAATTTTATGATTGAAAAAATACTTCGTGACATGACGGATGATGATGTTGTGGTGATTTTTGATACGAAAGGTGATTTTCATGACAATTTCTATGAACCAGACAATCCAAATCATATCGTGATTGGTAACCATCCTAAATATATTGACGAAACATCCTATTGGAATATTTTTGATGATTTACGTAACAGTAAAGGAGAGTTCGATCATCAGAGTGGGCTTATTCTTAAAGAAATGACGTTCCAGTTTTTTGAGGGACAAAAGTCTGAAATGCAGCCATTCTTCGCCAATGCAGCAAGAGCTTTAGTCAATCTTGTGATAGAAGATGATATCAACTACAGTCCAGTATTAAATAATAAAATATTGGTTGATCACTTACGAAATTATACCCACAAAGATTATCTTGAAGTGATTGGTCGCAGCGATGACAGGAGTGCGGTTAATTATATTGGTGCTAATCCTAACTCTACTGCCAATCAGTCTCTAGGTGTACTTGGTACAATTGGTGCAATGGTTGACACATTATTTGCCAATACGATTTTTGAACAATCACATTCAAGCCGCAATATTTCTATGCGTAAGCTTATTCGTGAAAAGGGCAGTAAAGTTATTTTTATAGAGTATGACCTGAGTGTTGGGGAAACATTAGGCCCAATTTATAGCATTCTGCTTGATTTAGTATTTAAAGAAGCATTATCAAGAGAAAAAAAACAAGGTAATGTTTATTGCTTTATTGATGAGTTTAAACTTTTGCCACAGTTAAAACATATTGATGATGCCTTGAACTTTGGTCGTAGTTTAGGTATCAAGATGTTCTGTGGATTACAGTCAGTCAATCAGATTATTGATAATTATGGAGAAGCCAAGGCGAAAGCTATGCTTTCAGGTTTTCGCAATGTCTTCGCCTTCAATGTCGATGACTCTGAGTCACGTCAATTTATTAAAGAGCGCTTTGGACAAACATTTGTGAGTGTTTCCTATCGTCCATTTGGTGAAACGACGACTCTTCAAAGAGAGGGATACGTTGTGGAAGATTGGGATATTGTTGGACTAGAAACCGGTCAGGCATTTGTTAAAATGGATGGTCAGGCACCGTTTTATTTCCCATTTTTAAATTTTAATGAGGATCATTATTAAGGAGGATAGCTTATGGATCGACAGCGACGCCGTATTCAACGAGAATGCGATATATTAAATCGAGAACGAAACGTAATTGAAACAAATCGTTATGCGTTCAATGATTTTTTTAGTGCTGCTGGGAATTCTATCATTACCTTCGGCTTTGCTCAGGATCGCTATGATGCATTAAAGAGTTTAATTAGTCAGGCATCAAAAAAAATTGTGATTCTTAATGGTGATCCACAGCTGGAAAATATCTTGGTCAACTATTTTAGTGAAGGTAATCATGGCACTTTTGTTCGCTATAGTAAACATTCACCAAAATTTAATGTCTTCTACAATATGACCAATCAACAGATTGTTGATTATATCCGAGATGTCGCTAAGCATAGTGGTTATTTTAATGTTGATGTTGTGACACAATATGCAACTGCATTTTTAACAATCTTAAGTCAGTATGTAAAACATCCAAGTTTATCTTCAATGATGGATATGTTATCGCATAGTGATGGGGAAATCATAGGCTTTGGTCGTCATCAGGATGTAGGTGAAGACGTTATTAATAAAATATCAGTCAATGCAGCTGCAGGTCACAGTTTTCGCGATATTATCAATAGTATTTATGGTGCTTTTGCCAATATTACGACAGAAAGGTGTCAAGGACATTTCAATTTATTGAATAGCCGACGACTTGAACGCCATGATGTCACACTAATTAATATTGATTCTTATAATCCTTATATCATCAATCATTATTTTGAAAAAGAACTGCGTTTATCACAAACAGACTATCATCTCATCATTAACGAAGTTAATCTTAACGAAGAGGATGGTTTGTTGAGAGCCATTGAAGATCGCAGCAGAATAAGGAAAGTCACATTGATTTCCGGTAATGTTTTAACAATGGTTGGCAGTACGGATCACTTACACAACTTCCCTTCACAGATTCTCTTTACAGCTAATTTCTCGCAAACAGATGGACTTGATTTACTTCAACAATATGGTTCGTATCAATATCATTTCCCATCTCGTGTGCTCATGCATCGTCCTACTTTATTTGATCCAATTCCTGGAACGCAAACTCAAATCGGAGCAGAGGAACGTTTACGCGTGCGATTAGTAGATCTCAATGGATTTATAGCTTGTTTGTCGCATGGACTGAACCAGAATATTATTCTCACAAGGAGACTGATATAATGAAAAAAAATAAGATATTCGCTGAATATGGGGATCCAAACGCCGCAACTAATAGTGATACACCTCCATTAACTACGGAAAAAGAAAATCAAAAAGAGGATCCGGTCATAACGACTGACAATAAAACGAAAGAAACTGAAACGAAGCAACAAAAAGAAAAAACTGACAACAAAACAAAAGTAACTGATACGAAACCAAAAAAGGGTAAGAAAGATATTTATCATTTTGAAGATGATTCAACTTCAAGTGAAAACGAAGTTAAACCTGATAATAAAAAACAAAATCAGAAGAAACCGGTTGAAAAAAAGCCAGTTGATAAAAAGTCAGTCGAAAAAAAGAAGTATTTCGACTTTAAAGACGATAAATCAGATGATAGTGAAGTCATTGGCAATAAAAAGCAGAAAGTGACGACTCACACTAGAAATAGAGAGCCAATCAATTTTCCGAGATTTGATTTTAGTAACTTGCCTGAATATTGGTGGATACATGCTATTTGTATCGCATTATTGGCAATTTTTGTGATTTATGTCTTAACGCATTTAGGCCAAGTCTTTTATATGGTCTATGTACTTGCAATCAATGTGTTGGATTTGTCATTCACGATTGTTGTTATATTGCTTATTCTTATATTCCTCTATCGTATGATATTTGGACGTCGCTAAAGGAGGTAGAGAAAAATGTTATCACCTTGGGATATTATCAGACGCTACCTGTTTATTTTCTTAGCCATCGTCGCAGTTATCATTATCATTGGCTTATGGATGTATCGTGGCTATCTTTGGTCTTTTATGATGAATAGTTTTTCTGCTTTACTGTCGGGCATCCTCGTTATTGGAATCATTTTGTATATCATTGTGAGACTGCTGCTGGGTTTGTAAATATGAAACTTGTCAAAATAACAGATCAGAATCGCGATGCCTATAACAGCTTTAGGCAAGAGAATTTGTCAGATTATATGTCACGTATTATGCCAGATGAAAAGGCAGATGAATTGTATTGGTATTATATTGAAGATAATGATGAGTTCATTGGTGCTGTCTGGATTGAAAAATATGATAAAGATGATTTTGGAAAGTTAGGTATTTTTATTGCTGATGAGAAGCATCGTCATCAAGGCATAGGTACTCAGGCTATTGAAGAAATCATTCGTCTGTCACATTTACCAACAATTATTTTAAATGTTAGAGAAACAAATTTACGTGCCTTGCACGTTTATCAAAAATGCGGATTTCAAATCAACAGACACTATACAAAAGATAATGGTGTCAGTGTAATTGAGATGATTAAATCATCTTAGTTGATAAAAGGAGGAGAGAGTCATGGCTAAAGGAATTTCATTATTACAGAAACTGCCACGTGCCCGTAATGATAGTCAAAAGTATGGATTGATATGGGATATTTTATATGTACTTGATGAACTGAATGATGAAGTATCAATGCATCCTGCTAATATCTATTTCGATGAGCATCAGGTGACATGCACCGATCAGGAGCCGATTGACTATAATCCACCTGAAGTTATTTTTAACGAAAAGAATATCAAAGGAATAGACAAGCATTACTACAGCTTTGGTATCATCGCATATGACATCATGAAAGGATCAGTCTATGGTGATCAGCATAATCCTTTTGAATATCTCGATATACGTGCCTCACGTTCTTCGTTATTCACAAAAGAAGATGTCGCAGGTATACCATTTGGTAATGCACTTATTTTATTAACATCATTTGATGACACAATACGTGAAAAAGGTTTCCGCGAAATTGTTGATTACTTTTTTAAAAATGTCGATTGTCAATATAAACTGTCTTATCGATTTAATAATCAACCAATTAAAGAAGAATACAAAAATGTTAAAACAAGTGTCCATGAATTAAAAGCCAATCAGACAATTACGGATGACAAAGGGAAAATATATTACATTATTAAAGATGTGACTTTTGATTATCGACCAGGCAAAAATGTTTTAAACATTGAAGTCAGTGATGAACCATTTGATGCCAATAAAATCAAGACTAAAGACTTACGTTTATATACAGCTTATGATGATGGCTATGAAGTCGAAGTCCTACGTTTAGGTGGTAAGAAAGCACGCCGTACGTATCGACTTGTTGCTGATCAGGATACAACTTATGACTTCTTCTTAAAATATCAAGGGGAGCAGGCTATTATCGAGCCAATCTCGTTTACTCTTCCTAAGAGCGACACTGGCGAAGTCACTTTGTTGATAGACTATAAAGACAATGCCACATATTTTACTATTCGCGCTGGCAATAATAAAAAAGTAATCCTTTATGACAATCGTGTTGAAATAGGTCAATATCTATGAAGCTTAGGATAAGTGAGAAGATTGCTCATTGTGAAGTTTTAGGACCAAACAAGCGATCAGTGATTTGGGTCAGTGGCTGTGAAAAACACTGCCCTGGCTGTATTGCGAAGACTTATCACAGTAGTCAAAACGGGACTGAGGAAGAGGTAGCAGATGTTGTTCGCTGGTTTTTAGAAACAGGAGACAATCATCTGACAATTAGTGGTGGAGAACCATTTCTTCAGGCGGATGCCCTTAATGACATGCTCATACAAATCAAAAAAGTCAAAGATATTGGCGTGATTGTTTATACTGGTTATAAAATTGAGGAATTAAACCATCCATTACTCAACCAGATTGATATCGTAATTGATGGAGAATATATAGAAACACTTAATGATGATCGTCCTTATATAGGATCATCGAATCAACGTTTGATCTGTTTAACTCATCGCTATGATAATGTGATGGATTATTATCAAAGCGAAGGACGACAGATTACTATTACAGCCCTTAAAGATAAAACCATACTCGTTGGTGTGCCATCTCGACAACAATATTTGATGTGGCAGACAATGAAGGGATGGGGCCGTGAAGATACAGACTAAAATCGAGTTGAAGACTCATTTTTAGAAAAGGATAGGAAAGGAATGAATTCAATGAGTAAAACTGTAAACTATAGCAAAAATTTTGAGTTTGTGATGACAAAGAAAGTCAAAGCAATGACAATTACTGATAGTTCATCGGAAAGAACAATTCCCTTAAGTGACTATCCTGTCGGCAGTACACGCTCATTTTCAATCAATGGTGAGTTGCTTTCTATTAAAAGTAACTCACGTGATTATAATGTGATTGGAATGGTGCGAAAGAATGTGTTGACAATCACATTTGATCAGATCGTTGATACGATGAAAGTTAAGGAAAACGATCACTATCTTGACATTAATAAGGTCAAATCAATTAAAGCAGGATTAACCAATCTGACTATTGAGACGGATGAAAAAGAGAATAAGCCTAAACCTAAGCCAGACCCAAAACCTGTTAATGACAAGCAAAAAGAATATGAAACAAAGCTAAAAGCCTTGGAAGACGATTATAAGAAGAGACTTAATGCTTTGGAAAACAAGAATAAAACTCTAACAGCTGAACTTGAAGATTTACGTAAAAATAGAGTTGACGCTTCTCTAATGGTAAAGCTTACTGATGACAAACAAGCAGCAGAAGATGCTCTAAAAGCAGAAAAAGCAGCACATAAAGCTACCAAAGCATTGATCAAAGGCAAGGTTGAAAAGCAAATCGAGACAATCAAAGCTAACAAAGACCAGCTTGAATCAAGTATCAAAGTTCTTGTTGAAGAGTTAGAAAAAGAAGAAAACGAGAAAGATAATCTTGAAATAAAAAAAGCCGAAGCTCAAACAAAAAAAGATGAACTTGTGGCTATTAATAAAATTATGACTATGGACATTGAGGCTATCGAAAATGACACTGCTGAATTAAAAGCGAGATTTGCCTCAGACGATGCTCTAATAACAGCTTTGAATCAGAATGAAAGCAACTGGATTAATCTTGATGTTGATGATGATATTGATGGCATTAAGAAAACAATTGAAAAAATTGAAAATAAAGTCGTTAAAATCATTCAGATTAGAGAAAAGGTCAATCATAAAATCGTCGACCTGCAAACGACCAACAACAATGATGGCACAATCACAACTGATGAGGAAATAGGACGATAGTATGGATGCCAATCAAATGCGCAATCGTATCAGAGAACTGGAGCGCCAAATAAGAGACTTACAGGCAAGGCATGATCGTGAAATCTCTAATATGAAGAATGAAATGAACAGGCGTATCAATGAACTCAAGCGTCAACGTGATCAAATCTTGCGCAACTATAAAAATAAAGTAGATGCGACATATGCACAAAAAGCAAAGGAATATCAGGAAAAGATTGTTGCTCAGTACAACAAAGATATCAAAGTTCTTCAGGAGCAGGAAAAAGCATATCGTGAACAACAGGCAAAACTCATTCATGAATTAGAAAAAGA
>JAGBPZ010000054.1 GCA_017633115.1 Erysipelotrichaceae bacterium
AATGACATTTATGCCAATGCTGATGATAAGGATGCTATCCTTGTGGCCCCACAGATTGGTTATGAAAGAGATAAAATTGCGACCGTCTTATCAGATAAGATTGTTATCAGAGTACCAGCTCAGGTGTTTGCAAGCTATGATGCTATGCAGATGCTTAAAATGCTGCAGCAAGAATTTGATGCTAAGGTTGAAGAAGAGAAGAAACGTTACGAATTCAACCCTCATGATGAACATAATGGTACTGATTTGATTATCTCAATCTTCACATTTGCGAATCGTACTCAGATTTCTTACCGTGTGTATGAAGGTGAAGAAATTCTTGCTGACAAGCAGATTATCAAACGTCATTACAGTTTCTATGATGTTGAAGACATTATCAGTTCATTATTATCAATTTATGAAGAAGTTGATACAATCCGTATCGTATCACCTGGTGAAATTGTTGATGGTCATTTGACTTATACACCTACAAACATCAATGATTTGGATGTTGTTGGTATCATCAAAGAAAAATATAACCGCAAAGCAATCTTGATCAACGCTACTAATGCCATGGTATTAGGTTATAGTATCCTTGAAGATTATCATGAAGATTGTGTCTTCTACTATGATCAGAGCCAGGCTGTTTGGGGAACATTTGGTGTTATGGCCAACGGTGCTGTTTTAGAAGGTAAAAACAATATCACTGGTCAAAATATGGATCAGATGATGCGCATCATGACTTTCGATGAAAACCCATATACAATGACAAGAACACCAGAAGGTCATACAAAACTTGTTGGTCGTTATATGACTGGCTTAATCAACTTTGTAGGTCCACAGCGTATCGTTGTTTATGCTTCTATGGTCTATGATGTCAATGAATTAAAGAAAGAAATTTCTCACTTCGTCGATGACAATTATATGCCAGAAATCATTAAAATTGACAGTGTCAGAAGATATCTCTTTACTGGCGCATTAAACTACAAACAGTAATCCTTGAGGGCGTAAGCCCTCTTTTCTATTGCAAAAAATACAATTTGTTGTTGTCACATATAAACATATAGTGTTATAGTTGTGATAAGGGTAATAGATATATAACTAAAAACAGAATGTTCTCATCGTTAAACGAGAGAAAAATTATGATTGAAAAAACAATTAAAATCACAGATAAAAAACATTGTGATTACTGCAATACTAACTATGTCGTAAGCTATAACGATCAGGTATCCATTTGTCTCTATTGTGGCACGCAGACAGTTAAAAACTTTCCTGAACCAAATCATTATCTTGTTCTTGATTTCCAACAAAAACTACCTGATGGCTATGAAAAGAAGACCGATCTCGATTATCAAATTGGTATTGATAAATATCAACATGCGCTTAAGGCAAAAGTACTGACAAGTGCCAACAATTTTTATAATGAAGAAAAGAATAAGCTGTTATCACAAAACAGTATGATGATTCTTGATGACGTTCTGACTCGTAAGGTTAACGACAATATCATGTCGTTAGGTATTGATTGTGATGAAGTGCGCTCTATTTTATTAAGTCCACTAGAAGACAATCATATTAAAACTACAGAGATTAAGGATGCCGGCAGTACTGAATTTAGAAACGTCGTTAACGATATAGCCCGTTTAGCTGAAGAGATTAAATTTGAATCGTGCTATGATGCATATCTGATTGCTTATCTTCGTTTATTACAGTCACTTATTCTTGAAGGCAAGTATGACGAAGCCATTGATGCTTTTAATACAATGTATGCCAATATTGATTGTGATATCGATACTGATGAAAGCAATTATTTGTATGGTTTAGCTTGTAGTTTGATTGGTCGTTTGTTTGTTGAACTTAAGGATGATGATAAAGCCTTACACTATTATCATAAAGCGGATCAGGCATTATGTGGTTATTATGATTATGGTGATCATCAGTTTGATTACATCAAATGTCTTTATCAAAAAGGGCGTGTTCTTGAACGCTTATTAGAATTTGACTGTGCAGAAGAAATGTATATGAAAGCATGCTGCTTACTTTTCAACATGGAAAGCGATACTCGCAATAACGATGAAACAGTAATGCTTTCAATGCTTTATGAAAGACAGGCGATCGTCAATACTTTACAAGGACTAGATGAGGTTGCCATGGACTGTCATGTGAAAGCCATTGGTTATTTACATGATGGTGTGTCACTAAGACCTGATGAACGTATCGAACGAACATATGTTGATACCTTATTGAATTATGCTTCTTTCTTAGAAGATGTGTATGAAGAATATAATGCGGTACTCTATTATGAAATAGCCGCAAGACATCTGCAAAGATTAGATGATGATTTCCATCGCTATAATTTAGCGGCTGTTGCACACTATTTATCTGTTTATCATAATGCCCATGATGATTCAACAAAAGCGATGAACTATAGTTTGATGGCTAGCGAGGCACTACTTCATCTATGTGAAGATGATGAGGACTATCTTGAACTTATGAATGTATGTCATAACGATTCCAAATAATAGAAAGCTGGAAGCTTGAATGCTTCTGGCTTTTTAAATATTACAATCACCTTGCATAACACCTTATAATTGATGTAAGGTATTAATAAGGTCAGTAAAAAGGGGCGTGTCAACAATGACTATAGATTATAAAAAGACAGTAACAATGGATTCATCAGGCTTTGTCTTATTGGCAGAATTCATTCCTTCAATTGTGCAGGAAATCAGATATTACTCAACATATAACTTTGTCGGTGATCGTATCGATGGTTATGAAGAACCGGTCGCATTATTGACAATTGAAGCGGCAAGAGCGCTCAAAGGTGTCAGTAACGAAATGAATGCACATGGTTATCGCTTAAAAATCTTTGATGCCTATCGACCTGCAACGGCTGTCAAGCATTTTGTTTTATGGGGTATTGAAGATTTAGACTTACGTATGAAGCCATATTTCTATCCTAAATTGATGAAACAGGAACTGTTTGCGAAAGGCTATATTGCGAGTCAGTCAAGTCATAGTCGTGGCAGTACCGTCGATTTAACATTACTTGATATGAAAACAGGTAAAGAATTAGATATGGGATCTCCTTTTGATTTATTCGATGAGGTTTCACATCCAGACTATAAAGGTGTAACTGAGGAGCAATATGCCAACCGTATGCTTTTACAAAAAGCGATGATTCGTAATGGTTTTGAACCAATTGATTGTGAATGGTGGCATTTTACTTTAAAGAATGAACCATATCCAGATACTTATTTTGAATTCCCTGTATCAGCTGAATATTTGAAACGTTAGTGAGAGCTCTTCGATTGAAGAGCTTTTTTCTTGTCAAAATGAAAAATGAAACAATTTTATTTGCATTTATGAAGTCTCTATGTCATTATAGTTAGAGAAGACTAACTTTAGTCAAGGAGGTTTTGATATGACAGAAAAGAAACAAAGTGATCTATCGGTCCTGTTGAATTATGCAGGCAATTATAAAACACTTACATTTATTGGTCTTGTTTTATCATCCATAGCAATGATCTTAAGTATGGTGCCGTATGTTTGTATCTGGCTGGTTGCGAGAGATCTTATAGCGATTGCCCCAGAATGGAGGAAAGCGACACATATCATGTCCTATGGGTGGATGGCTTTTGGATTTGCTCTAGCGGGCATCATTATCTATTTTATGGCTCTCATGTGTACTCATTTAGCGGCTTTTCGTACAGCCGCAAATATTAGGAAACAAGGTGTGGCCCATTTAATGAAGGCGCCTCTTGGTTATTTCGACAATAATGCATCAGGTTTGATTCGTAATCGTCTTGATGGAGGCGCAGCTGAAACCGAAACATTACTTGCTCATAATCTGGCTGATATCGTGGGCACAATCACAATGTTTGTCGCTATGTTAATATTAATGTTTGTTTTTGACTGGCGAATGGGAGCGGCTTG
>JAGBPZ010000010.1 GCA_017633115.1 Erysipelotrichaceae bacterium
AAACGCAATACTTCTGCTTCGTCCATGAAGGCATAAGGATAGCCTTTTAAGCTATTATTATTATCAACAAGACACCACATATCATGATCACCTACTGTGGCACTTTGATTCTTTAAGCCAAAAGTCAATGACAATGTATTATCTGTAAAATTATGAGTGTCGATGAATTCTGTCATCAAACGATATAAACAATCGACCATCTTCTGTTTATGGGTTGCGATGATCATATTAAATCTCCTGTGTTATCGTCGTATAAGGCGCATAAAAGCATCATTACTAAATGCATTAATACGGCATAATCGTATAATCCTTCACGATCACGCTGCGTCAAATAATGTAAAATCATCATAATGTAGCCTTCTTCCACGTTATGAAGCAATTTATGACTTGGTGTTATCAATTCATGTTCCATCATGAATCTAAAAGCTTCACTTGTTGGATTACCCACTGTCAAACTACGGTGATCGTAGAGGGTCTTAAGCATACGAATGATTGATAATTCAGGTTTATAAATTCTCTGTTTTTTAATATAATCATTGACAATAAGGAAATTCAAATAAGTTTTTTGGGTTCTATCATACACGTAAAAATTCATATCTTTTTCAGTGATGATTGTATAAAGTGTTTCACCATCACGTGCTAATGGTGATTCCTTATTGAACAATAAGTAAGAGACAACTTTAAATTCTTCATTATAGTTGAGTTCGTAATAAGTCTGTTTAGCTTCATAATTCATCAAACGGGTGAGCGTGCGAAAAAGAATGCCGCATCCCTTTTCTTCAGATACTTGTGTCAGATCAATATTATTCACTTTAAACTGACAAGTCTTATTTGCTTTATTGATCAGGAATGACATGAATTGTTCTAAAGAAATCTGATGATCATGTAACCAGTCATTAAAAATGACAAGACGACGATCCATCATCTCACATAAATGATGACTGACTGAATCGTTAATAAGCTGACGTTGATCTGCTTCGAGATAGGATTCCACATCAGTATAATTGCGATAAGCTGATGCCATGCGAATGATGTGCTTATCATAATCATAGCCACAGAATTTCGCCAGATCATTCCACATAAGGTTATCTGGATCTTCTTCAAAAACTTCCAGGCAATTGCGATAATCCTGGAATAGATTGTGGACAAATCGTTCAAGAATATTATCTTTGATATCCTCACTGAGTTTGAGTTTAAGAAAGTCAGCTAGTTGTCGATAAGTTGCTTTTTCTAAGCGACGAGTGACAAGGGCTTCTAACTTTTCATAAGTCAAAGAAGCCGGTAAAAAGAGCTCACTAGTCTCATCATGAATAATGATTGACACAAGCACATCCATATGTTCTTGTAAATAGATTGTCAATGGATAGTCATAATATGAGACAAGCTCATCAACTTTAAGAATTGTCACCAGTTTAATCGCATTAGAATTAATTAAACGAATCAGCTTACGGTCTGATAAACGATCATAAGCATGAAAATAAGCAAAAAATTTCCAAAACTCTTCATCATAGATAACTTCCAGACGAGAGAGAATACCTTCAATATTCTTTTCGTTAACTAGGCGGAAATAGTTTTCCATCGTATAACGAATACGTGATAGAAGACGCTGGAGATCCATAGCTTTCAAACGATTACATGATAAGACATCATTGAAATCGAGTAAGAAGTTACTGATACGTCCTAGACGGATAATGTCATTAGGTGTCATCATCTGTTGCTCATGTTTGAAGTTATCCATGATAGTCTCTGACAGGACAGTGTACTGATCATAGGTCTGCTGCAGATCATTGCGGATAGCTGCACTTAATGCCATCATCGTTTCCTCCTTTAATCACATGACCCATTATAACACGAATTAACCGTCCCTCCACCTAAAACACCTATTTTTAAAATCTAAAAATCAGAAATTTTCACACATTATTATTTATCATAAATTTTATTTTACTTTATCAAAAATAAATTCAGTTACACTACAAATTTCATTCAAAATCCATTGTTTTGCAATAATGATTAAAATGTCAAATACAAAACTAATCTAAGTTCCTTGCAAAGAGAATCAAAAACATATTAAAATCGTATCATAGAAGACATTTTTAACTTATTTGATTATAATAACTATAAAACTCATTGAAGATGCACACAAGTCGATACACAGGAGTCCTACCATATGTTTTTTAACCGTTTTTATTTAGACAAAGAAAAAGATATCATCGTTGATCTCTATCAGGTACGTAAGAACAGGCTCACATATGTCTTGTCAACACCTAACCACCATACCGGAAATCTCATCACTAATCTTGCCCGTTTATGTCATTTGCCTGTCAGCTTTGACGACAACGGATTAAAAATCATTAGGGGTGAATTACCATGTTTGATCAATGGCTACAATGAATCACTCTACGTTTTTCGTATGGGCGGCATTAAAATCGCCAACATCTATCCTGATGGATTTATCGATATGAAAGCATCTATACCGGCGATCTCAAAAACATTAATGAGTCAAACAAAGCATTATGATTTACCACTTAATAAAACGATTTTAAAAAGCTATCTGTTGAGTGAATGTAAGTTCAGAACAGATTTGCATACACATATGAATGCTGTCTTGTCTCCAGACATCCTGATTGCTTTAGGCATCTATCATCAAATCCGTTATCCTCTTTACTACATCAAAAAGTTAGGACTTAAGGTAAGTGAGAGTCAACAAAAAGAGTTGGATGAAAAGCGTGAAAAAATCGCTAAAAGATTTGTCGATTCACCTCTTACGGGAAAATATCTCGCAAGACGTATCGATGATAATACCTTTATTAATTTTGCTTCCCTCATGCTTGAAAATGAGTTTGCAGAATACAATATCCCTCGTATTCGCGCTTCACTGGCAATCATGAAAGATGGTCAGGCAGTCTTTACGAATATCGAAAAAGTCTATCTTTACCGTTATGTCTTCACCAAAGGTATTCGTTCTGTTGATACGATCAATATGCATGATATGGCGCATTTACCTGACAATGATATACAGAACGCATTAAAACAAATGTATGAAGATCACAATCATGATCATTATCGCGATAACACGTTATTCCAGGATAAATTATTGTGGATTGCCCGCACCTATCAAAGTCAAGGCATCGAGTATGTTGAAATTTCAGATACAACACTTGTCAAAAAAGAAGCGGCATTCATGCTTGAACAGGTTCATGCTGTCATGCCTCATATTATAAAAGATACTGGTGTCATGATTCGTTTCCTTGCGGGTATCCGTCGTATCCCATTGACGATTGTTAGAGACAGTATCACACCTAATGACTATCTCAATGATAATATGCAAGTATTGCGTGCCGTTGCCCAAGACCCTTATGTTGCTGGTAGTGATATTCTTGGTGAAGAAATCAATGACATCCGTGAAGTAGCACCAGTTATTAAAGAAATTGTCTCCATCGCTAAGAGTCATCCTGATTTTGTGATTCGCATCCATGCTGGTGAAAATGACTGTCTGAAAGATAACGTTGCCAACAGTATTCGCTGTGTCAAAAAAGCTTTGGATGATAATCAAGCCATGCCACATGTACGTATCGGACATGGTCTTTATACTTCTAATTTAAATTCTGCCAAAGGTAAACAACTGTTGAAAGATATTGTCAATAATGATGTCACACTGGAATTCCAGATGACTTCAAATGTCCGTCTCAACAATTTGAGCCTGATTGACAAGCATCCGTTAAAACAATATCTCAAAGCTGGTGTCTTATGCGTACAAGGTACTGATGGCTGTGCCCTCTACGGAACTAATTCTATTGATGAACAGCTTGCACTTAGCAATCTTCTTAACTTAAGTCCTGCTCAATTATTAAAAATGCGTCAAGCCGAAGAACGTATTATGGATAGTGGTCTAAAAGCTTTTAAGGAAAAAATGGCAATTTTCAATAAACAGCCAAAAGAATCCGTATCAGATTACTATATCCACGAAATTGAAAAAATCAAAACAACGCATAAAGTGTTGATTATTGACTCTAACACAGAAGACGCAAAGACTGCTTTCGTAAATCAGATTGCGCCATTACCAACGCATAAAACACCTATCATTATAGCCGGTGGCAGTTTTAATAATGATAATCATCGCACGACTATGCGTCAGGACTATAAAGCTTTGATCGATGAGTTATTGAATACAGTAGATCCTAATCGTTATTATTTTGTCATTGGACACTGTCTAAAAGGTTATGAACACTATTTGCTCGAACACAATCAGAAGTATCAAGTCTATGCATTTGTCCCTTCTCAGATTGATCCTTCATCAGTTCAAAAAATCAAACGCGCTAATGTCAAAATCAGAGTCGCAATTGAACCTGTGAGTATGGGACTATACAAAAGCATCGCATATGAAATATTCAAGCGAACTAACTCAATACTGATTGCTTTGGATGGTAATTCTGCAGGTGCTAATCTGATTCAGGAAGCTAGAAACAGCAAAAAGAAATGTCGCCTGTTCGTTAATCCACACTCTAAAATGCTCAAGGAAAAAGCTAATTCCCTACAAGGTTATGTAACCTTATTAGAGAATAATGAAGAAGTTCTGAAATGGACGAAGTAAAAGCCTCTCTACAAAGGGAGGCTTTTTTTGTGACATATTGATGACTTAGATTTTCAGAATGGCCATATACAAGCATAAATATTTAAGTCAGATGGGTAGTTTTCATATCTAATAGCCATGAAATCGGCTCAAAATTGAGCCTTTCTTCAAAATACTAGAATTAGATCAAACGAGAGCAAAATAAAGAGAACCTCGTAGTGAGATTCTCTTCGTTTATATTAATTTTTAACAGTAATTTTTACCTTCTTAGTTACACCATTAGCCTTAACTTTAATATAAGCAGTACCTTTCTTCTTAGCTGTAACTAAGCCGGTATACTTATCCACTGTTGCTACTGATTTCTTGGTAGTTGTGTATGTCACTTTCCCTTCAGGTGTAGGTGTAGCAATTATCTGATAAGTATCGCCTTTTTTAACAGTCGCTTTAGTCTTATTGACTTTGATTGAACAGTTCTTGACAGTTACCTTACATGTAGCATATTTCTTCTTATTGACATAGACAGTAATTGTTGCAGAACCTTTCTTTTTAGCTGTAATGACACCTTTAGACGATACAGTTGCAACTGACTTTTTAGATGTTTTCCAAGTAATCTTGCCTTCAACACCATAAAGGGTAAGAGTATGTTTCTTGCCTTTATAAATGGTCAACTTTGTATTAGACAAGCCTTTAACTGTCACTTTACATTCAGTGCTTAAACCATTACTTGTTGTTGCAGTGATTGTTGCAATACCAGGATTAACGGCCTTGACTACACCATCAACACTTACTGTTGCTACTGATTCATCAGATGTTGTCCAAACGATAGTTTTATCTGAAGCATCAGATGGTTCAATGGTTGCAGTTAAAGTAGCTGTCTTACCCTTTTCAAGAAGCACTGATGTTGGTATAAGATCAATGTTTTCGCATTCAACAGTATGCACATCAAAATTAATTTCATAAGTTCCGTCTTCTACATTGAAATGCTCCAGATCCTTCTCCTTTACCTCACCATCAATGTCCGACAGAACATGAACAGAATCCAACTCTCCTTCGCTCCTTAAAACAAATTTACCATTCTCAGGATTTAGCGATAAAACATCACCAGCATCGCATGTAACACTTCCATCCACTCTAGTGAATGTATCCAAGCTGTTTTCTTCCTGCAATACAGATATCTTATAATCCAATTTTCCTGTTCCATCTCCGGTAATTTCAGCACCATTATCACTACTTATCTTTATAGAATCAGCATTACTCACCTTTGCCAGGTAGCTATTACCACCTGCTTCAGCGATGAACTTAATGCTTCCATCAAAACCATCAGCTGTGAAACTTTCACTCGCATCGGTCTCAATTATAAACATCCCTTCTTCATGAGTTGTTATAAAATCATAAACTGGCATGTCTCCTTCAAGATTTTCACCATCAAATTCAAGTTTTTTACCTAAAGCGTTTGTTATCGTAAACGGCTGATTTGATGAGACTCTGATATTTGTATGACCAGATGTAGTTTCTTCTTTATCTTCTATAGCTCTAGCAGGTGCTTTCAATATTGACGAAGTGTTGACAGTTTTCGCAGATTGCTTTGAGTTCCCTGGTAATTTGAGTCCATCTTTATCCACTTCATAACCAGTGTAAATCCTCATGTCCTTCCAGATATCCTCAAGATGCTTATCTGCATTTTCCAAATTATTGTCCTGGAATGTAAACCATTCATAGTTTTCATCAATATACATATATCTATAGCCATTCTGATTTCCGTTATCATAAAGTCTGATTACATATTCATTGCCATCTTTATTATCAAAGTTACCAAAACGATAACCACAGATTACCAGAGCATGTCCCTCGTTTTCGTCACCACCGAGGGTATAGTTATAGGCAAGAACGGCTGACTTTATATTATTCTCTTCAACCAATCTGGCATGGAAAACAATTTGTTCAAGGAAATCGTGCTTAC
>JAGBPZ010000055.1 GCA_017633115.1 Erysipelotrichaceae bacterium
AAGTTTAATCAAAAAAGGACAATCAAGAGGATAATGATGTGACCTCCAATCGTTAGATTTTTGTCTAACTTTTGGGGGTCAGTTCACCTCTTGTTGTCCTTTTTTAATATCAGTTACTGATGACGACTGGCAATCGATGGCCTAATCTCGACAACAATTCATTACTGATGGTGTGACTTCTTTCAGCGACATTTTCCGCTCTGACTGTTTCTTCATCCATATCAATAAATATAACTTCATCATTAATTGATGCATCAACATCAGTTATATCAACCATTAACTGGTCCATACAGATACGCCCTACAATCGGACATAACTGTTCGTTGATCAGGACGTGACCAACCATATTGGATTGATTTCTAGGTAGTCCATCAGCATATCCCATTGGAATAATGGCGATTGTTGTCTTTTTGGTTGTAATATACGTACGGCTGTAACCAATTGGCTCACCGATATCAAGTTCACGAATCAATGCAATATGACTCTTAATTGACAAGACCGGTTTTAAATCAAGTGATAAGACAGTCTTTTCATGAGGTGTACTTGTGACACCCTGTAAGATAATACCAGCACGAATGTAATCGTAATGAAACTCCGGATAGTTCAAAAAGCCATAGCTGCTTTGACAATGCACTTTTGGCAAGGGAATGTTAGCTTCTTTGATTGCATGGATCACACTGTCAAAACGAGCTTTTTGCATCCTGGTAAAATAAACATCTTCATCATCAAGAGAATCGCTGCTTGAAAAATGAGTCAGAATACCATCAATAGTGATATGAGGTAACTGAAACATCGACAAGATGGCATCAATATCCTTATAATCAATACCTAAACGATGCATACCAGTATCGATTTTAAGATGTGCTTTGACAGGAATACCTTCATCATTGAGGGCATGAGCATAGTTTTCATCAATGAGAGTTTGTGTCAATTGATAACGTTTCAACTCACGCGCACGGTGAACATCAGTATAACCAAGAATAAGAATTTCTCCATGAATACCGTGTTGTCTGAGCTCTATACCTTCATCAATTGTTGCTACAGCATAACTTCGTACACCAAGACGATCCAGATGAGTGGCAATTGGCAATGCCCCATGACCATAGGCATTAGCTTTGACAACAGCCATCATTTCACAATCATCATGCATCGCTTTTTGAATGACATTGACATTATGAGTCAGATGGGAGAGATTCAATTCAATATAAGCGCGATCGGTATATAGTGGTGTTTTAGACGTTGTTTGATATAATCGTTCTTTGATTTGAATGATAACACCCGCAATAATAAACGATAAACTGCATACAACTAGATAGTGAATCAATGGATTAGTGACCAGCCATGGAACTCTGCTCACTTTAGCAACACCACGTACAAGTATGATCATAAGCGGATGGATCATATAAACGATCATTGCAAGCGTGCTTGCCTGCTTGATTTCTTTGCTTTTGCATTCCAGCAACGCCATAAAGCCATAATACATAACTGGCAACAAGAAGATATACATGCTGTCATGGCGGGGAATATGAAAATGATGCAGTAATAGAGCTTCTATCATCAGACCTATGGCACAAATTAGTAATGCCCCGTTATGTGTTTTCTGTGGCTGATTATCCTTAAGATAACTGCCCATTACAAAGAAGACAGGTGCCATGAATAATCCGTTACGGGTATAATCCATGACTTGAAATAAAGATTCATAGAAATGACGACATAGTGGTAGCTGCTGCATCAATCCATAATAGCTGTCACCACCAAGTCCAATCACATAAAGCAATAACGCAATAGGTATGGCATATTGATAGTCTAAGCGCCTAATCAAATAATAAGAAATGATGATCCCTATCATAGACGCTGGAAAATACCAGAGATGATAGAAGGTACCATCCATTACGATGTCTTGGATCAGTGCAGGTAATGACTGAATACCATGGCTATAGATCATCACAGGTAAATAGAGACACATTCCTATCACATAAAGATGGAATGATTTCTTGAGAAAACGAGTGACTCTATCATTGTTATCATAGTGTGACAGTACAAAATAGCCTGAAACCATAAAGAAGAATGGCACAGCCAGACGGCCGATGATACGCGTCAGGATCAAATCAGATGTTGGACTGATCACTGCTAAGGGTGAGATGTGGATGGCAATCACAAGACATGCGGCAAGGAGTCGGAAGTTGTCAATGGAATGATGGCGATTATGCATAATCATCATTCCATTGAGTGATAATATAGCCATCCACGTTATTACCAGAAACCTGGTACAAAGCATCATCCATCATTTCAATCACTTGTTCTGATTGTGCGACATAAAAGATTTCAATCTTGTTGTGGGAATCAGTAAAAGTCAACGGATGATCTATTGAATACTGCTTGAGATAGTCAATATATTCTTCAAGTGAAAAATCATTTTTATTGATGATAACCGAATGAGGATAACCGACATAGCGGAAATGCCATGGTTCATGAGCGATTTTGGTAATAGACTGCTTGCTGGTGAGATAGCGTTGTATGAATCCATAGTCTGGCGCTATCTTTCTGAATGCCTGACAAATGCCATTATACGGAAAGTCAGGGCAGATAAAATCGATATGATCACTGTTGAGTGCTAAATCGATTGCCAAACCTGTCTGATGTTCACTACAGCCTGGTAATGCCACAAACTTTAAAGTAAAATCAAGACCATTTTCCTTCAGAGAATCGCTATAAATAACTGATTGTTCATAAAACGAACGATAACCGCTGACTGGTACAATACTATTGACTGCATTCAGTCTGATCAAAATCAGCTGTAATAATGAAGCAGCTTGTCGTTCCATTAATACATCTGGATAATGTTGAGTAATATGATCAAGTGACTGACTATGATCATCGATAAACGGATGCGCACCGTTGACAAGAATTAATGGACCTTTATGAATATCATAAGCTGATAAATTAACTTGCATAATGACTATATAAACCTATCAATGTATCGATGATCTGTTCAAATGACAGGCCTGCTCCTTTCATCATATTAGGATAGCGACTATGAGATGTGAAACCAGGAATAGTATTCACTTCATTAAAGACAATATCACCCTCAGGTGTATAGAACATATCAACACGGGCAAAGCCGCTGCAGTCGAGTGCTTTATAAATAGTTTTTGCTGTCTCCTGAATACGTTTTTCAGTATCTTGATCGATACGAGCTGGCATATGAATTTTTGATGATTTAAGGGTATATTTTTCTGTAAAATCAAAGAATCCCTGTGATAATTCGATTTCATCAACTCGGCCTGTGATCAATTCATCACAGCCAAGAATAGCACAACCGACTTCAAAACCTTCAATTGCTTCTTCGATAATGATTTCATCATCATATTGGAAGGCTTTTTCGGCTGCCTCTTTCAATTCTTCATGCTTCATGATTTTTGTGATACCAAAGGATGAGCCAGCATGGACCGGTTTAACAAATAATGGATAAGATAAATCATTAACGGAAAGAGTCTGATGCTTTTTAAAAGTCACAGAACGAGGCACTCTGATGCCTTCAAGACTGACAAGCTTATGAGCACGCTCTTTATCCATACAAAGAGCTGATGATAAGACACCACAACCGACAACTGGTAATCCTGTTAATTTAATCATTCCCTGAACAGTACCATCTTCCCCATTTTCTCCATGAAGGACAGGAAAGACTAAATCGACATCGAGATGCTGATGGTTATCAAGCATAAAACCACGATGATTTGATGCGAATGATATCATAACTGAATGAAGTTCCTGATCATTCTGATGCCATGTATCATCTAAAAGATGATCAAGATGACCAGTGTAGTAATACCATTCACCCTGCTTGGTAATGCCAATAGGCAACAATTCATAGCGATTATGATCGAGATGCGTCATAATGGCATGTGCTGACTGTAAAGAAACGCTATATTCAGGTGATGCACCACCAAAGATAACTGCAATTTTAATGAATGACATGATTAATACCTCTTCTTTCTTCTGATGATAATGGATAATTGATCTGACAATGATTCGTATATAAGTGTTCGATTGTCTGTTCATTGGTTGCCAGATCAGTCTGGATACGGGAAACACTTGCGTTTTCAATCAGTGTTTCATTTTCAACATATTCGATAGTGTCATTGATGATGTCATAACTGACATCAAGTGGCTGATCTGCCAAGATACAGCCTTCCATATAGACACCGTTAAAGATAATGATAATTTGGAATGTGATATCGGTATCGTTTCGTACTTTCAAATCCTGCCAGCCTTCATTGACAGTAGCATCGATACCATGAAGTGCCGACGCATCTGTTGGCGGCAGATATTCAACCATATGTGGGTGACGTTCAATAACTGTCAGCGGTGTATGAAGAAATAAATAATAAAGCATACCACTCAGCTGACATAAACCG
>JAGBPZ010000056.1 GCA_017633115.1 Erysipelotrichaceae bacterium
CTGGTGAATCAGTACCTCGTTCAGTTCATGCTGGGGATGATATTATTTCAGGCTGCATCAATGGTGAAGGACTGTTGCGTGTTCAAACCTCAAAGATCTATGATGATTCAACGGTTGCAAAGATTCTTGAACTTGTCGAAACAGCAGCTGAACGCAAATCACAGCGTGAAAGTTTTATTACCCGATTTGCCCGCTGGTATACACCAGTAGTTGTCATTTCAGCATTGATTCTTGCAATCGTACCATCAATCATTTTTAGAAACCCAATGACATGGATCTATCGTGCCTGCACATTCTTAGTTATTTCATGTCCATGTGCACTTGTCATTTCTGTACCAATGGCATTCTTTGGTGGTATTGGTGCTGCTTCTAAATATGGTGTCCTTGTCAAAGGCTCTAACTATCTAGAACAAATGGCTCAAATCAATACGATTGTCTGTGATAAGACAGGTACTTTGACAAAGGGTGACTTCAAAGTTGTTGACTTGCGTCCAGTAGAAGGAGTATCAAAAGAAGACTTGCTTAAAACTGCTGCCTTAGCTGAAAGTTTATCAACACATCCAATCGCACTATCAATTCAAGCTGCTCTTGATCATCAAATCAGTGCTGATATTGTCACTGATGTGCAAAATGTCAGTGGTCAGGGCTTGATTGCGACTATGAATGATATGGTTGTTTATTGTGGTAATCGTTTACTTCTCACCAATCATGGTATTGATGTTGAAGCTGTTAATGATCCTCAGTCAACAATTGTCTATGTGGCTGTTGAAGACCGCTTTATTGGTACGATCCATATCGCTGATGAAATCAAAGAAGGCGCTAAAAATGCGATTGCTCGCCTTAAAGATGAAGGTGTTGAACAGGTTGTCATGTTGACCGGTGACCATAAGCAGGTCAGTGATGCTGTTGGACAGGCTATTGGTGTTGATGAAGTTTATGCGGGCTTATTACCTGGGGATAAGGTTGACCGCGTTGAACAATTATTGAAACTGCATCCAGGTCAGGTCGCATTTGTGGGTGATGGTATCAATGATGCTCCAGTACTATCTCGTGCTGATGTTGGTATTGCGATGGGTTCAATGGGCAGTGATGCAGCTATTGAAGCGGCTGATATCGTCATCATGGATGATAATCTTGCTCGTCTATCAACAATTATGGCCATTGCCCGTAAAACGATCAGCGTCTCTAATCAGAATATCGCCTTTGCTTTGGCAGTCAAATTCCTGATTCTGATTTTAAGTGCCTTTGGTTTAGCTAATATGTGGGCAGCTGTCTTTGCGGATGTAGGTGTAGCATTCCTTTGCATCCTCAATTCAATGCGCACTCTTGCAACAAAATATCAATAAACATCGGAGAATCTCACCACCTGGTGGGATTCTTCTTTTTTATACTTGCTGTGGTATGTTAAGATATATGTGGCGGGTGAGGATATATGGAAAAATACAGAGAAATCATCAAAATGTTGGTCATTATGGGTGTGCTTTACCTCGTTATCACATTGTTTTTAGTACCTGCCAATTATCTTGGTGGACAATCCTTTATGACCATGCTTTTGACCCAGATGACTAAGCGTATTCCTTTTGGCAATCTGCTGGGACGTTTTTCCTTATATCTGACCACAAAATATCTGCCCCTTTCAGTCAATGATCAGTTTGTCTATGTCGATATTTTTTATGCCAAGAGTACTCTTGGCATTATGGAAGCTGTCAGTGAATTATGTCTGTTGGGGATTGTTTTTAACCTCATTAATTATGTCCTGTCTTTTATATTTCATATTACTGAGGGTTATTCACCAATACGTATTATTGAACGTATCCTGGTCAACCTGATTGCTGCCATTCTTGCTTTGCCAATTGTGACCGTACTTATCAATGCGCTCATTGTTTATATCAGTCAGACCAATGTTGACTGGATCTTTATCGTTCCTTATTTTATCACTTTGGTATCTATTGGTGGCTCAATGGCAATGACCTTGCTGGTCTTTGCCTTTTCAACAATGACGATGGGTGTTATCTTTTACCTTCTGAGATTTGTGATTTTAACAGTAATGAAACTGTTGATCACATATGTCTTTGCATTTTCGTTATTGATTTGTCTGATAGAAGGTCATATCGGCATGTTTTTTGCCAATTATTTAGCGATTATTCTCATTTTTGTCGTCATCGTATTAATGGATATTGTTTGTAATAAATTATTTGTAGTTGTTGATTAATAGGAGTGTAGTTTTATGATTGAAATATTTGGCACACTTGGACCACAGTGCAGTGATCAAAAAGTATTAGAAGACATGTTCAAGGAAGGTATGACAGGAATGCGACTCAATATGTCCCATGCAGGCTTAAGAGAAAGCGCCTCTATCATCCACACCTATCAGGAGGCTGCTAAAAGTGCAGGTGTAAAAGCTGATTTATTGATTGACATGCAAGGGCCAGAGTTAAGAACAGGCAAAACAGAGCGCGATGTTATTCTTAATGATGGTGGTAGTATCCAGTTAAAGGTCGACCGACCTGGCCACCGTCGTATTTCTTCTGTACCAATTCCTATCCATGTTATGAATGCCTTGGAGATTGGTGATCATGTTCTATTTGATGATGGCAAACTGGAAGTTGAGGTCAAAGAAATCGCAAACAATATAGCTTCATGTCATGTCATTAGAGGTGGCAAGCTGTCATCTAAGAAGAGTGTCAAAATCGTTGATAAATCCATTCATGGTCCAGCATTGACCGCTCAGGATGAAGAGAATATCGCCATTGCCAAAGATTTTGGTGTCACTGCCATCATGCAGCCATTTGTTCAAAGTGCTAAGGAGCTTCAGGAAGTCAAGGCTGTTTTAGAAGCCAATGATGCCACTGACATTCGTATCTTTGCCAAGATTGAAAGCCGTGAAGGCATTGCTCATTTAGAGGAAATCCTTCCAGAAACAGATATGGTTGTTATTGCCCGTGGCGACTTAGGCAACGATATGCCATTGTGGGATCTGCCAGCCGCACAGAAATATATTGAAAAAGTCTGCCTTGCCTATCAAAAGCCTTTCTTAGTTGTCACGCAGATGCTTGATTCCATGGTTAACCGTGCCGTACCGACACGAGCAGAAGTGTCGGATATCTTCAACGCGGTTGAAGATGGTGCTGATGCGGTCATGGTTACCAATGAAACTGCGGTAGGACGTTATCCAATCGATGTTATTCGTTATCTTTATAAGACATGTCAGTCGGCAGAAAACTATCTCAAGAAATAAAAAAGAGTTCTTCATTTCGAAGAACTTTTTTCGTTTATAATGATGGATGATCTTGATCAGCCCAAAGATCATATGTTTTGCCACGTTTATGACCAAAGTAGTAAATGCCAACCATGATGACAGCAAGAACAATAACGGCCCCCCAACTGCCTTCAACACCAAAATTGACATTGTAG
The DNA here is from genome assembly GCA_017633115.1 of Erysipelotrichaceae bacterium. Taxonomy (GTDB): domain Bacteria; phylum Bacillota_I; class Bacilli_A; order Erysipelotrichales; family Coprobacillaceae; genus RGIG9341. The sequence continues at coordinate 3,415 of JAGBPZ010000056.1, forward strand.
AATAATCCTGAACGGGATGATGCAGCTTCTAAGCGGAAAATAGAATATTGAGAGACTATACCGCTGTTTGGTAAGCCAAAGATGATATTCTGGGTATAGTTCCATGCTGCATGGATCATAAAACAGCACCATAAACTATCATAATAATAAATCATTAATGATAAAAGGATACCAATGACTACAATCTGAGACAAAGCAGCTGCATTGATGCCAGGATTAGCTAGATGAAGTGCACCAAATAATAGGGCATTGCCGATAATCGCAAACCAAGGTGATCGATAACGTCTTCTAAGCTTTTGATAAAGATAGCAGCGAGTAGACAACTCTTCAGCTGATGATTGAATGAATACCACTAGCAGCAACAATAATAAAGGCAGTGGTTGAAAGGAATCAAATGCGATGTGGATATCTCCCATGAGTATTGACATTAAGACACAGAAGGTATTAGCGCCAAAACCAATAGCCAGACCGATCAAACTGAATTTCAGGGTATTGCCTTCAGCTTGACTGGAAACTGTTTTAAGCATAGGACGATTGTTTTTCAGTTGCATCACTAGTAAAAAAATGATCCAGATACCGATGAAGGCACCATACATACTTAAAAAGGCACTAAAGGTATAATCATCAAACAGACTATCAAATAATGGTTTGGCGATAAAGGCACCTAGAAGTTGTCCCAGGCTTACTAGCAGCATAGTTAAAAAGCATGCAATCACAAAAA
>JAGBPZ010000057.1 GCA_017633115.1 Erysipelotrichaceae bacterium
CCAATGTCATGAATATCACCTTTAACGGTCGCAAGGATAATGCGACCTTTTATGGCTTGTGGCTGACCTGCCATTGATTCTTTAATCACTGCAAAAGCAGCTTTAGATGCTTCAGCGCTCATTAATAATTGAGGCAGGAACAATTCACCTTTTTCATAACCTTTACCAACGATATCTAAAGCAGGAATTAATTCTCCTTCAATAATATCCATAGCTGATTTGGTTTTTAAATCTTTAGCGACAGCTATTTTAGCGGCATCACTTAAACCACGTTCAATAGCCATTGATAATGACATATCATCTTTTTTAGTATCAGTAACTGTTTGTGACTTTGTACCACTATAAGCTGCGATATAATCAGCATCATTAGGGTCAAGAGCCATTAAGGCATTGAATGAACGATAAGATGCCATCATAGCTTCTGAGTTAGGATTAATGATGGCACATGATAAACCATTCTGCATGGCCATCGTAAAGAAATTGGCATTGATCAAAGGACGTCTAGGCAGACCAAAAGAGATATTTGATACACCCAGAATCGAATGACCATGAAGTTCATCACGTACACGACGAATTGTTTCCAAAGTTGTGATGGCTGAATTTGGATCTGATGAAATCGTCATTGCCAGACCATCGATGATGATATCTTCTTGTCTGATACCATATTTTGCTGCTTCACGATAGATTTTTTTGGCAATTTCGATACGGTCATTCGCATTATCAGGAATACCGTTTTCGTCTAACACTAAAGCTACGACAACGCCACCATATTTCTTGACTAACGGGAAGATGGCATCCATGATTTCCTGTTTACCATTAACGGAGTTGATCATAGGTTTACCGTTATAATAACGCATTGCCTGTTCCATGGCGATTGGATCAGTGGTATCAATCTGGAGAGGTAAAGCAGTAACACCTTGAAGCTGTTTGATTGTTTCTACAATCATTGCAGGTTCATCAATCTCTGGTAGACCAACATTGACATCAAGAATGTCAGCTCCACTGTCTTCCTGTTTTAAAGCTTCTGATAAGATATAGCCATAATCTCTTTCACGCAATGCTTGTTGGAAACGTTTTTTACCTGTTGGGTTGATACGTTCACCAATAATGACTGGCTTAACATCGATTTCCACTGCTTTGGCAAAAGAAGTAACGACCGTCTTATGATGGCAGGCAACCTCAGGCAAAGGTAAGTCCTTTGTGGCTGCTTTTAATTGTTTAATGAACTCTGGTGTAGTGCCACAACATCCACCTAGTGCATGTACAGGCAGTTCTGTGGCAATCTGAACCATATATTTAACAAAGTCTTCGGCACTTAAGTCATAGTAGGTTTGACCTTGATCATCTGTTTTAGGTAATCCAGCATTTGGCTTGACGACAACAGGTAATGAAGTAGCATCAGTGATACGTTTGATCATTGGATACATTTGTTCAGGACCTAAAGAACAGTTCACGCCTAGAGCATCAACACCTAAGCCTTCGAGCATGGCAACAACGGCTTCTGGTGTTCCACCAGTCAACATTTTACCTGTTTCATCAAATACAACAGTTGTGACCACAGGCAAGTCAGAGTTTTCTTTAGCGGCTAATACAGCTGCTTTTAATTCATACATATCCTGCATTGTTTCAATGTGGATCAAATCCGCACCTGCTTCAACACCATAACGTACAGTTTCAGCAAATAATGAAACAGCATCTTCAAAAGCCAAATCACCTAATGGCTCTAAAAGCTTTCCGGTAGGACCAATGTCTAAGGCGATGAACGCATCTGGGCGATTGGTCTTTTCTTTAGCGATTTGTGCATTTTTAATGGCACAGGTCACGATTTCTTTTAAATTGTCTGCAAATTTTAAACGATTGGCACCAAAGGTGTTAGTGAGGATGATATCACTGCCGGCATTTAAATAGCTGCTGTAAACATCGATGATGTCATCAGGACGTTTGATATTCCATGTTTCCGGTAATTCGCCCATTTTCAAACCTTTACTTTGAATAATAGAACCAGTGGCACCATCATAATAGAGCCACTGTTTACCGAGCTTGTCTAAAAATGTCATACTGACTCCTTTCTCATGCGACAATCAGTCTGAGTGCATGTGTCACATGGTGAAGCATTTGATAGCCATGGTTGATCACTGACACCGATGAAGGCAGTCACTGATTTGGATGGAATCATCAAATAGCTATCAGTTAAGGTAATACCTAATTGATCGTTAGAAAAATACGACAGGAATGGCTTTTGTGTTGATAGATCACAATCACCATAACCTGGTGAATAGCGTGGATGAGTATATCTGCCTTTAGCAGCTTCAATGGTTCTGATTTCTTCATTCACATCGTCTACGACAGCTTCAACCATTGCTGCACCAATGGCTTGATAGATAGCAGCAGCAGGGATATCGGTTAAATTGGCACGTTTAATCAAACGGTCAACACCCATACCAATGGTTGCGGCCATTAAGTAGACATGATCACAATTTTGAAGATTGCGACAAAGATTTTGACTCTTGATTTGCATCTCACCAATTGTGATGATTTCGTTGGAAACAGATAAAGGCAATAATTTATAACTATAACGAGGCACAGCTACCTGTTGCATTTTATCTATACACCCATCAATCATTTGATCGATAGTGGCATTGCTTATCGTCTGATTTTTACGATAGCCTAGATAGCGGTAGACCTCTTTTTTATCAACTTTGATCATTTGATGATTTCAGAGATATTTGCCTGAATACCAGCGGCAACATCAGGATTGTTCATAGTGTAGACATGAATATGTTTGACTCCATTAGAAATCAAATCAATGATTTGTTCTGAAGCATAGATGATACCTGCCTGTTTCATCGCTGCCTCATTATCACCAAAGGTATCGACCATGTCGATAAAACGTTGTGGCATTGAACATCCTGAAAGCTCAATGGCTCGTTTGACCTGAATCTTTTTGGTGATAGGCATAATACCGGCAACGACGGGTACGTTAATGCCCTGATCTTTGATACGGTAAAGGAAATTGTAGAAAATGTTATTGTCGAAGAACATTTGTGTTGTTAAAAAGTCACAACCAGCTTCGACTTTTTCTTTGAGATAACGAATATCTTCTCGTTTGTTTTTAGACTCTGGATGACCTTCAGGATAACAAGCACCACCAATACAGAAATCACCCTGTGCTTTGATTTCACGAATCAGTTCTGCAGCATGCTTGTAATCATGATAAGGTGAACCACCTTTAGGTATATCACCACGTAATGCCATGATATTTTCAATGCCAGCTTCTTTATATGTCTTGACCATTTTAGCCACATGTTCATGAGTTGATGATACACATGTCAAGTGAGGCATGGCTTCAACGCCAAATAAATCATGAATA
>JAGBPZ010000058.1 GCA_017633115.1 Erysipelotrichaceae bacterium
AACCTTGAAGGCTTTAAGAAGAGTTTCAATCATGACACAATCTATCCAACATTGTCTTATGGTGATCCAACTTATACGACAAAGCTTCCTGATTACTTTACACGTTCAACAGCTATTGATGCCTTAGCTCATTGTGTCGAAAGTTATTTCAATGCGAATGCCAATGAAATTTCCCGTGCTTATGCAGTAAGAGGTGTTCAGTTACTTATCCCTATGTTCAAGAAAATCATTGCCCAGGGAACAGAAGCTCTTACTTATGATGATCGTGAACAGCTTTACAATGCATCATTGTTTGGTGGTATGGCTATTAACGTCACTGGTACCGCTTTACCTCACACAGTTGGTTACTTAATGACAGAAGATTATGGCTTGCCACATGGTATTGCCTGCGCTGTTTTTCTTCCTGTATTTGCATCCATCAACAAGAAAGCTGATCCAGAATTATATGCTGCTTTCTTAAAAGCCATCGACTTAACAGAAGAAGATTATCTAAGCATGATTGATGGTATGATGCCTGATTACTCTGTCACTATGACAAAAGAGGAAGTGGCTCATGCTCATAATCGCTGGATCAATAACGGCAGCCTCAACAAATGTATCACGACTGTTACAGCCGATGAAGTTGATGCCATTCTGACTAGAATGTTTGTTAAATAATGAATGACTGGAGCCACATGGCTCCTTTTTATTTATACCAATCATTTTTTGCAACTGTCTTAGCCTATTTATAAGTTTCAGAAAAATAAAGCGCAGAGATATTTCAAAATTATCGCACTAAAAAAGTGCACAAGATTACTTCCTGTACACAATTTTTCTAGATTAGTTTTAAATGTTGTAAAGCTTTTAGAATGCCATCATGGTCAACGTCATCTGTCACATAGTCAGCAATTGCTTTTAATTCATCATTGCCATTACCCATGACAACTGCCGTATTGACATGTTCTAGCATCTGGCGGTCATTACCGCCATCACCAAAACCAATCGTATCTTTTATGTCCATACCATAATAGGCTAAGAACTGATCAATACCTTTTTGTTTAGTCCCTCCTACTGGAGAAATGTCGACAAAAATTGGATGCCAGCGACCGCTGGTACAGTTTTTAAGCTTCTTCAATAATTCTTTTTCTTCCTCTTCGCTGATGTAACAGCCACACTGATAAACATGATCATTGACAATATCACTGACATCACCTACTGGATGATCATCATTATGAGTAATTGAATTAATGAAATCAACACGTTCATCACGATAGTTGAAGAAAGTACCATGGTCAGTTGTGAAAACGCATGGAAATGGGTTTTTCTCAATTTCTTTGACCAAGATTTCAAGTTCTTCTTTTTTTATGGTGTTTTCATAAATAACTTCATCTTTAGTGAAGCAGTATTGGCCATTTAAAGTGATATAGCCATCAAAGTCTATACCATTTAAAACAAATAAACCATCTTTACCTCTACCTGTAGCAATAAAGATTTTATGGCCTTTTTCTTTTAAAAGCTTAAGTGCACGCTTAGTCGATTCAGGTATATCATGGGTCTTGAAGCTGACGAGCGTACCATCAATATCAAAAAACAATGCTTTCATTTTTACTGGAATACATCTCCAAATTCATCGATTGCTGCATTAATACCACCTTTGAAACGGTTGAATTTTGCAGAACTTAATTTTTCTACAATCCACTTACCTTTATCATTTTTCTTTAAAGTAAGTGTTAAACTTGATTCTTTAGATTTAGCACCTGTATCTTTAAAATTATTAAGAATAATGTCAACAGCGGCCTGTGTTTTTTCTTCTTTAGACGCTTTCTTGATGTTCAGGTCTGTCATTTTCTGCAAATAATCCTGCACAATTTTGGTAAAAATTGTACTGAATTTATGAGTCTTTAATTGAACTTTGACTTTTGCTTCAGTTTTATCTTCATTGATTTCTTCTTCAAGCACTTCATAGTCAAAATCAAACATAGCTGCTTTGACTTCTTCAAGAGCAGTTTTCTGCTTCTTTGTCAAAGTCAATTTCCCAATAATAGTATCTAACCATGAACTTAATTCATCAAAATCTGATAATTCACCTTCATAAACTTCAGCCAATGCTTCTTCATCTTTTTCTTTAACTGCCGTTAAGAATGTTTCAACAACCTTTGTAGGACCTGGTTTTGATTGACATCCCACCACCAACATTACAACTAATAAAGCAGCACAAATTCTTTTAAATAGTTTCATAAAATTTTCCATCCCTTCACATATATATAATAATGAAAAATACAGTTTGAGACAATGCTTTTTTACGTTTGGCAAAGAGAACTGTCAAGCATACCAACAAAAATCATCTTCCTTGTTTCCAGCATGCGAAAACAACCTTTAAACTTATGTCATTGAGATGATAATCATCTTTTAAATAATCGTGGAAAAACATGCATAAGACATGAGTAATGTCTAGTGATTTTAACAAATACCCATTAACATCTATCTCACAATCAATTATGATAATAGTATCAGATTATTTCAACAAGGAGATCCATTATGAAACAATTCCCTAAAGGCTTTTTAATTGGCGGCGCTACTGCTGACTTCCAGTATGAAGGTGGTTATGACGAAGGTGGCCGCGGTTTATCAACACACGATTATGAAACTGATGGCAATCAGGTCAATCCACGACATCATACATTAAAGATGCCTGATGGTTCTATTATTACACCAGCGTCCAGTTTCTTTTTCGCCGATCCTGTCCCTGCTGAGGCAGATCCTGTATTCCTTGATGACGCTTATTATCCAAGTCATAAAGCTGTTGACTTCTATCATCATTATAAAGAAGATATCGCGTTAATGGCTGGCATGGGCTTTACTGCCTATCGTTTCAGTATCTGCTGGAGCCGTATCTATCCTACAGGTGATGAAGACACACCAAACGAAGCTGGTTTGAAGTTCTATGATGATGTCATCACTGAATTAGAAAAATATGACATCGAACCAGTTGTGACCATCTGCCATGATGAATTACCAATGGCTTTAGCACTTAAATATGATGGTTTCTCATCGAGACATGTCATTGACTGTTACGTCAAATATGCGAAAACTTTATTTGAACGTTTTGGATCACGTGTTAAATATTGGCTGACTTTCAATGAAATCAATGCTGTCAAAGGTTTTGGTCCTTGTGGTGTCAGAGATTCAGGCAATCAGTCTCATTATCAGGCTGTTCATCATATGTTTGTCGCCAGTGCCAAAGCAGTCATTCTTGGTCATGAAATGATGCCAGGCAGCATGTTTGGTACAATGTATGCTTCTTCTGAAATCTATCCTGCAACTTGTAAACCAGAAGATATCTTCCATCGTTTACAGCATCGTCGTGAAACACTGTATTTCATCGATGTCATGGCGAGAGGCTATTATCATAACTATGCCAGAGATTTATGGAACCGTCGTGGTATCACTGAAATCAAAATGGAAGAGGGCGATGAAGACATCCTGCTTAAAGGTCAGCTTGATTATGTTGCTTTTAGTTATTATCGTTCTAATACCTGCAAAGCTGGTGATGAAATGAAAACAATTGGCGGTTCGCCAAATCCATATCTGGAAAATACACCTTGGGGATGGCCAGTTGATCCATTAGGCTTACGTTTCTTAATGAATGAATTCTATGACCGTTATCAGAAACCATTGTTTATCGTTGAAAATGGTATGGGTGCAATTGATGAAGCTGATGAAAATGGTTATGTTGAAGATGACTATCGTATCAAATATCTTAACGATCATTTAGCTGCCATGTGTGATGCCATCAATATTGATGGTGTTGAATGCCTTGGCTACACGATGTGGGGACCTCTTGATTTAGTCTCACTTTCTACTGGTGAAATGGCTAAACGTTATGGTTTCGTCTATATCGATATGGATGATAAAGGTAATGGTACTTTAAAACGTACACCTAAGAAATCCTATTACTGGATGAAAGATGTGATTACATCTAATGGTGGTATTTTAGAAGATTTCTAAGAAAACGAACATTTTAAAAGGGTAAAGGAATCAAGTTGTTCCTTTACCCTTTTTATTGTCAATAACATATATTAATCAAACACGGTTTCCCAATGAGAGGCATGATGAGCTTCAAAACATGTCTGGATTTGATCTAGTGAGTTACGTTCAATATGAAGTGGTGGTAATTCATCTTCACCGAAGTAACGTGATTCAACAGTTTCAATATTAGGTTCAAAGCGGCCTCCTGTGACCTCACATTCCACAAAGACAACACTCACACTAAAGGCAAATAGTGGCCAGTTGTGTTTATTGCGGTCCTGAATCGCAATGATTCTCTTCGGTAAAACATCAAGTCCCGCTTCTTCTTTGGTTTCTTTGATTGTATTGTCTCTGATTGATGTGTTGACATCACACCAGCCTCCAGGAAGTGACCATAAACCATCGGCTTCTTTAACCATTAAAAGCTTATCATCTTTAAAGATGACAGCACGGGTAACGAGCTTTGGTGTCTGATAACCAATTTCATCACCAAATAGGCCCATGATTGTCTTGACAGGCACATCTGAGATATGCGCCATCATTTCTGCCGCTAATTCACGTAGACGTTCATAACGTTCTTTATCATATTCACCTTTTGTAAATGTCAATCCTATTTGAGCGATACTTTCAAGCTCCATGATCCATTTGACCCATTGTTCATCCATTGTGTTCACCTCGTATAATCGCATCTATTATGATATCAAACAAGGATCATTGCAACTAAAAAAGCTGTTTTTCAACAGCTTATTTAATTATTTTAATTTATAGTAGTCTTCATCACTCACTGGTTCACACCATTCGTTAACTAAGTCTTCTCCAGGAACTTCAAGTCCCAGATGAGCAAACCACGAATCTGGTGCTGCACCATGCCAATGTTTGACTTCTGCAGGAATATTGATGACTGTCCCTGGAACCATTTCAATAGGTTCCTTACCCCATTCCTGATAATAACCTCTGCCACCTACACAAATCAGCATCTGTCCGCCACCTTTTGAAGCATGATGGATATGCCAGTTATTTCTACAACCTGGTTCAAATACAACGTTGTAGACAGGTACCTGATCAGCTGATAATTCAGCGAAATAGCTTGTACCTACAAAATATTGAGCTACTGGGTTAGGACCACCAATTGGGAACATGATTGTTTTCTGAAATTCTTCTTTAGTCATAAAGTATCACTCCTTTTTTCTACATCTTTATTGTATGAAATTTAAAAAACAATGTACAATACTTATATTTGATACTCTAATATGCCTAAAAAGCATTTATTAAGATATGAACCTTTTTCCCATAATGTGACTTTTTTATATTATGTTATAATGTAATTAAAGGAGTGAGTATTATGTTTGATTATTTATCATGGATTGAAACACAAACGAGCGATGAGTATGTCATTAATCGTACTGATGACAATAAAATTGTGATTGAAACTGAGATTGTTGAAGGCGCTATCGAAATCTATCATATGGAAATGGATGTTGTCGCCATGTATGTCACACGTAAAAGCAATGATGAAAACATCTTCTTCCTTCACTTTGAATTAAAAG
>JAGBPZ010000059.1 GCA_017633115.1 Erysipelotrichaceae bacterium
ATTGAATAAGGAAATAGCTAGTATTTTCTTAGATCTTTTCTTAGAAACGCATAATAATCCTTACTACATCATTACTAAAGAACAATTTGAAGATATTTGTGATCATTTATTGATTGAATAATAGAGGCATTGATTTGAGGTTATATTTTAATGCCTCTTTTATATTGAGATGTTTTGATGAATGGCACATCCAAATAGGAAATATGGTAAAATAGATTAAGAAATAAAGAGGAGCAAAGGGATATGAAACGATTGAAGATAATGAAATATGCAGGCTTGAGTCTTTTGATAGTCTATCTATTGGCTCCTGCTTTAATGACAATCTATTTATTCCTTTCTAATCATCTTGGGTTAAACTTTTTTGGTGAGTATGTTCCTTTGACTTTTTGGCGAGGCTTAATGTTTTTGTATATGGTCGTTTTTGGTTATAGTGGACCTTATGTGCTGGTTGTTGTCATTATTTATTTGATTATATACTTCTATCTTCGTCAGAAAGTAAATAAGGAAAACTGATAGAATTCAAATATAACTGATGATAAATACAATAGAAATGGGGCAAAATCATTATGAATGAAGTGATAAAGCAACTTATTGATCGTAAATCAGTACGATCTTTTACTGATCAAGTAATCGATGAAGCCATTGTCGAAGACATATTAATGGCTGCAATTCATGCACCTACTGCTGGTAACCAACAATTATATTCAATCATTCGCATTAAAGATCAGGCGATTAAAGAAGCTCTTGTGGAGACATGTGACCATCAGCCTTTTATTGCTAAAGCACCACTTGTTTTATTGTTTTGTGCTGACTGTTTGAAATGGTACCGTGCCTATGAAGCTGAAGGTTGTAAGCCTCGTCGACCAGGCGTTGGTGATTTGATGATTGCGGTTGATGATGCTTTGATAGCTGCTCAAAATGCTGTGACGGCAGCTTGGTCATATGGTATTGGCAGTTGTTATATTGGTGATATCATGGAAAATGCTGAAAGACAAAAAGAGATACTCAAACTGCCTGAATATGTCTTTCCAGCAGCGCTTGTGGTCTTTGGCTATCCAACCCTCCACCAACAAAAGCGTATAAAACCAGCTCGCTCACCTATAGAGACGATTGTATTTGATAATTATTATCCTGACTTAAGTGATGAAGATATAAAAAACACACTTTCTTGTAAAACAAATGGTCAGGATTATCACCAATGGATACAGGCTTTCTACAAGAGAAAATACGACTCTGATTTTTCAAAAGAAATGACCCGTTCCGTCAGTATCTTTCTTGATGACTATGTAAATGAGTGCAATGACTAGATAACTGTCGTTTATAAAATTAATATTCAAACAAAAATAAATAAGGTATAATGATAACATCTAAGAATAAGGAGAGCATCATATGAATACTCAAGAACCAAAAAACGTGGTTGACATCATGTATGATATAGAGCGCATGATTCAAAATCCTTCAGATAATTTTGTGACATCACCTGTAACACTCTATTACAGTCTGCTTGTCCTTGCACAAATCACAGCTGGTAAAGCCCATGAAGACATTATTTCATTACTTCATGTTGATGATGAACACCTGGTTGAAATGACAAATCTGCTTTATTCTGCTTTCAACAGTGATAAGGATTGTAAGGTTCAATTGGATAGCTCATTATGGATCAATCAAAGCTTTGATTTAAAATATGATTATCTGGATATGTTGAAGAATCAGATTCATTCTCTTGTCGCACCAGTTGATATGGGCAATGAAGCAACTGATCAAGCCATTCAGACATGGGTTAATGATCATACTGGCCACTTGCTGGAAGATGCAGTGAAAAATATTCAAACAGATGCTTTGACATTCTTTGAACTTTTTGCCACTTTGTATTATAAATCAGGCTGGAAAAATGAATTTGACATAGATGACAGCTATGAAGGTGATTTCTTTGTGAATGACGACCATACAGTCACTTGTACTTATATGAATAATGAAAGTGCTGGTCGATATGTTGCCTGTGATCATTTCAAAGGCGCCACAAAGAGCTTGTCAGGTGGCTATGAGATGGCTTTGATTCTTCCTGAAGACCATATGAACCTGGAGGACGTTCTTGATGATGAACGCATTTATGCCTTCATGAAAGGCACAACAGGAGAGGAAGCTTATGTTGATTTGACTTTGCCTCGATTTGAAGTTGGTACAAATGATGATTTAATGATCAAATTCAGACAAATGGGTCTGTCTTCATTAACTGATGACCTGGTTGATTTTTCTCCTGTTATTGTTGATACAAGTGAAACCCTGATCAGTAAAGCCTCACAAAATACTCGTTTGATTGTGAATGAAGAAGGTGTTGAGGGTGCCAGTTATGTTGAAATTGCGGCTGTTAGAGGGGCGGCTTTTCGTATGTTGAATACTTATAAGTTGACGCTTGATCGACCATTTATCTTTGCGGTTACAAATCGTGGCTTGCCACTATTTGTTGGCCATATATTGAATCCTGTAGAATAGGAATGAAAATTATGAAACTTGCTTTTTTTGATGTTGATGGTACATTAAGTGCACCTTGTTATGTGGTCGATGGTGAACGAAAAATCGGCTTGCCATTTGACTGCTGGGAAGATTATTGTGATATCCATAAGGAACGCACTTATGATGACTGTGCCGTCAATAAACCGGTAGAACGCTATGCCCGCTATTTAAAA
>JAGBPZ010000060.1 GCA_017633115.1 Erysipelotrichaceae bacterium
GGATGACTGTTACATCATTGGTGATCCCGCCAAAGGTCTGGTTACTTATGAAAAAGATGAATTACAGGAACTCTATTCTGGTAACTTTGTAGCCATTTATCATGTTGGTCGCGTTAATCAGCATACTCATCGATCATTGCTTCGTTTTTTAAAGACAGTATTTTTTCAGATGCACAATGAAATCAATCAGCTTATCGTATATGGTCTTTTTCTTTCCGGTGTTGCTTATTTTCTTTCGTATTTTTATGGTTATCTCATTGATGCCTTGAAACCTAAGACACCAATGATCGTTGTCATTTTAAGTCTGGCTATCTATAGTGGTCTCCAGCTTCTTAAGATCATGATGTCATCAAGGCAGGATAAGCAACAAGTCATATTGACACGCTGCCTCAATAAGCGTTATATCAATCAGGCAGTCAATTGTCTATCTAGGCAAAGATGTGGTGATGAAGCCACCCTTAAACAAAGTCAGGTGCTTGATCTTTATGATTTGATAGCTTATTGTGCTCAGTTTTTTCAGGTCCTGGCAGTTTCTGGTTTGACATGCATTATTCTAAATGTTGGGTTATGCTTGTTGTCGCTACCTATAGGTATAATTGTCCTTCTTGGTCATCTTATGACAGTTGTGTTGATGAAACGGATGCATGAACGTATTTTGCCTGTCTACAAAGAGTCGCTTTCGCAACACAATCAACATGTTAGTGCTTTGCTTTCCTGTTTGAAAGATGCTTCAATGGGCTTTCGCTATGAGAAACATCAATGGTTAAAACGTTACGAAGAGGCTTATGAGCGCGATGAAGAAGTAAAGATGACTTATCAGCTCTCAGCCATCAGGGAACAGAAGCTGATACGTTTATGGATGATGTTTGTTACGATGGTGATTTTTGTGATAGCTATTATGCTGTACCGTCAGTCGCGTTTATCCCTTGGCCAGGTCTTTATGATTTTGACGATGACAGAAATGATGCATACACCAATCATCGAATTATCCATGCTGGTGACACTTTATCAACAGGCTTCAGTCCTTTATGACCGATTGAAGTCATTTTTGCAGAATCGTGATGATGATAAAGTCAGTATCGAAGAGCCAGTGTGTTCCTTCACAATTCGCAATTTATCTTATAGCTATGGTTATCATGAAGATATTATTCATCATTTGAATCTTTCGATTTCTAAAAATACGATGATTAAAGGTGCGAATGGTACAGGTAAAACAACGTTGTTAAAACTGTTATCAGGTATGGATGATGTCTACCGTGGCGATATTTTAATCAATAAACAACCACTTAAGTCCATCAGTCAGTCCAGTCTTGATGACCATATCATTTATGTAAGTGCCAATGAGACTTTTATCACAGGTACAGTCATAGATAATCTCTATTGTGATGACCTGAAAAGGATTGAAAGCACCTTTTCCTTATTGGGTGTACCAGAATCAAAAATCAATGATTATCTATCTACAACCATTATGAGTGATGGCGCTCCATTATCATCAGGACAGCGCCAACTTATCGCGTTAGCGCGAGCATTATTAAAGCAGGCAGACGTCTACCTGCTTGACGAAGCATTATGTCATTTGCCACAAATTGACGCTATGAACTGTCTTAAAAAGATTCAGGAAGCTTATCCTGAGAGCCTGTTTGTGATTGTTGCTCACGATTTAAATGACGTGAACATCACGGAGTCTTATGCTATAATGGGGGCATAAATGTAAGGAGAATGATTATGGCTATTGATTTTGTATATAATGTTGAAGTTGAGCAGGATGTTGCGTCTTTTGAGGACGATTTTCTGAAAATAATCGACACGACTTTAAAGCATCTTGATATTGATGATGATGTTGAATTATCAGCTATTATCGTTGATGATGAACGTATTCATCAAATCAACAACGAGTATCGTCATATTGACCGTGCTACTGATGTCATCAGTTTTGCTTTAGAAGACAGTGATCAGTTTTATGTTGAAGGCATGCCTCGCAGTCTTGGTGACATTTTCATTTCCATTGATCATGCCATTAACCAGGCTGAAGAATATGGACATTCTTTAAAACGTGAAATGTGTTTCTTATTCACTCATGGTCTGTTGCATCTGCTAGGTTATGATCATATGAATGAAGAAGAAGAGAAAGAAATGTTTGCTCTTCAGGATGAGATTCTCAATCAACTTGACATTACTAGAGAGGCCTGACAAATGGATTATCAACGTTTAATCAAAGAAGCTTATGAAGCACAGAAGAAGGCTTATATTCCTTATTCTCATTTTGCGGTTGGTGCCTGTATTTTAACCAAAGATGGGCATTATATTCATGGCTGTAACATTGAAAATGCCGCTTATGGTTCAACCATGTGTGCTGAACGCAATGCGGTTTATCATGCCTATTGTGTTGGCTACCAAAAAGAAGATATCGAAGCACTGGCAATAGTTGGTGATGGTCCAGTGATGATTTCACCTTGTGGTGCCTGCCGTCAGGTTTTAAGTGAACTGTTATTACCTGACACGCCAATCATTCTCGCATCACGCACTGATTACAATGTGACAACAATCAAGGAATTGCTGCCATTAAGCTTCACAAAGGAGAGTATGTAGATGTATAAATGTGGTTTTGTGGCTATTATTGGCCGACCAAATACAGGCAAATCAACTTTACTTAATCGTATCCTGGATCGTAAACTGGTGATTACTTCACCAACTGCACAAACAACTCGTAATACAGTTCAGGGTATTTATACAGATGATGAGGCCCAGATTGTTTTTCTTGACACCCCAGGGATCCATAAACCTCAGGACGGCTTAGGTTCATTTATGAATTCATCAGCCTTAGGCAGTATTCTCGGTATGGATGTGGTACTGTTGATGGCACCTGCTGATGAAGCGATTGGTCGTGGTGACCGTTTTATCGTTGAACGTTTAAAAACAGAAGCTGAATGTCCAGTCTATTTGATTTTGAATAAATCTGACCTTCTCAGTAAGGGACAGTTGATGGAAAAGCTGCTTGAATGGAAAGAATTATTTCCATTTAAAGAAATCATTCCGGTCTCAGCTCTAAAAGGCGACAATGTTGAAGAAATGATGAAGACATTGAAAGAAGATCTGCCAGAAGGAGAAGCCATGTATGATGAAGATACAATTACTGATCATCCAGAGCAATTTATCATGGCAGAATTCATCCGTGAAAAAATTCTTTATTTCACACGCGATGAAGTACCACATGATGTCGCCATTGTCATTGAAGACTGGCAGGAAGATGAACAGGGTATCAGTATCATGGCTGCCATCATTGTCGATCGTCCATCTCAAAAGGGCATCATTATTGGTAAACAGGGGCGTATGATCAAAAAGATCCGTGAACAGGCAAGACGTGATATGAAACGCTTTGCAGGCGTGCCTGTTCAGCTTGAACTCTTCGTTAAGGTTGAACGTAACTGGCGCAATAAAGCCAAATATCTGAAAGAATTCGGTTACGACAGGGACGATTATGTCTGAGGAAAAAACCAGAGGTATTATCCTCAATGCAACACCTTACAAAGAAACGGGAGCCCTTGTCAGTGTCTATACGCATGATTTTGGCAAGATGACTCTAGTTGCCAGAGGTGTTAAAAAACTAAATTCAAAAAATGCGGGCAGTGTGATGCCAATTACTTATAGTGAATTGACGATCGTTCCCCGTCAGGGATTAAGTACATTGATCCGCGGTGAATCGCTTGACCACTTTAAGTTCATCAAAGAGACCTTTACCAGTCAGGTTGTTGCCAGTTATCTTTGCGAATATTTTCATCGCTATGTGGCTGATAATCAACCTGATGAACAAAGCTATAACTTCCTATATGAAGCCCTTATGGCTCTCAATCAAGGTTATCATTATATGCTTATCTATGCTCTGATTAATGCCTGGATTTTAAAGCAAAATGGTATCCTGCTTGATGTTGATGGTTGTGTCTTTTGTGGCAACACTAAAGTCATTGGCTTCTCTGGACAGGATGGGGGTTTTGTCTGTCAGCAGCATCGTAATAGTTATACACATATTTATCCGCCTTATGTTCTTAAAGCCATTCGTCATCTATACAAGGCATCGTTGAGTGATCTTGACAGGTTGTCAACAGATGGAGTTAAAGAAGCTGGTGCACTATTTGAACACTATGTAGATGAGTATTGTGGTATTCAGTTAAAATCAAAAAGTTTCATGAAGCAAATTGTGTGATGGAATCACACAATTTGTTTTACTTTTAACCATTCTTTTTGTACAATGAGTGTATCTTAGGGGGATAAAGTGGATGAAGACCGAAGAGACCTATACATCGACACTTCATACTCATGTGCACTTTGTGACTTATGAGCCGGAGATCGTCTTACGTATAAAAGCAGTCGTTGTTGTGCTCCATGATACCGGTGAAAACATGGAGATGTATGACCACTTTGCGCTCTTTTTACAGAATAAGGGTTATGTTGTGGTTGTTAGTGAAATTGCGGGTCATGGTCATTCCCTGATCGATTTTGAACAGGGCCATTTTGGTACAGAAAATGTTTTAAACTCTTTGATTACTGACATCCATCGTCTTCAAGAAATGATTCTTGAGCGTTTCCCTGATGGTCCATTTTACTTTGTTGGGGCTGGTTTAGGCGGTCAACTGGTTAGATATTATGGCAGTGTCTACAGTGATTATTTCTCAGGCATGATGCTTTTATCAACGGCATGTCAGGCAACTCATTTATTACTCAATGAACGTCATTTGAATGTTTTAAAAATGATGCGTGGTGGCCTTTATCATCCATCAAAATATATTCGTACCGTTAGAGAAAAACTTTCTAATAAAATTGGTGAACATTATCTGAGCTGGTTGATTCATAATACCGATAAACAGGCTGAACTCGATGAAGATACTTTATCTTATTTTACTTATACAGTTCAAGGCTATCTTGATCTGATGAAGATTTACCGTCGCGTGAATGAAAAAGATGTCTATCGCCAAACACCAGCTTATTTATCAATTGCTTTATTAGGCGGGGAAGAAGATCCGATTATTGCCAAAGGCAAAGATCTTCATAAAATCGCCCATAACTATCGTTCTGTTGGCTGTAATGATGTTATGGTTAAGCTCTACCCTAATAGTCGTCATGCGATTTTGTTTGATGATGAGCGTCATGACGTTTATGATGACATCGCTCGCTGGCTTGATGAACATACTTATTTGATATGATGCAGCAACACCATAAAGGTGTTTTTTTCTTTAGATAATAAATTGATATGGCAATTGAAGCAGTAAAAAATATATGCTAGGATAGCTTTAATAAGAGGTGAACAGACTAATGATGCAGAAACTATTGGCAGGTTTATTATCAATGACTTTATGTCTATTATCATGCTGTGGCGTTAATGCCAGTGAAGGTGATTCGCTGGAAATTCACCAAATTAACGTTGGCACAGCTGATGGCTGCCTGATTAGATATTTTGAAGATGGTGAAGATTATAATGTGTTGATTGATGGCGGTAATGGTTCGAATTTTTTGAAAAATATGGAATACCGCACTAATCCTAAGGAATCAGTCAAAGCTATTGACCGCTGCCGTGCAAAGGCAGGCGTTGACATAACTCCAGAACTTATGTCACAGCTCATTGATGAAATTGAAGATGAGAGAGGACGTACGGACACAGAAAACGACGTGCTTAACTATCTCAATAAATTGTCATTTAATGGACAACCACTGAAGTTAGATTATGTCATTAACTCTCATCCTCATAATGACCACGTTTCAGGACTTGTTTCGATTGCTTATTTATATGATGTTGATCATTTCTTGATGTGGGCAGACAAAGGTTACTTTGGTGTCTACACACCTTATAAGAAAATCGTTGATCATAAAGCTTACGGCATTGACTACAATACGCAGCTGACTGATCAGGGTACTGTTTCTGTGTCTGCTTCAGGAGGCAGTGGCAAAAAGCATACTCTCTATTACAACAATGCCAATGACTCACTTGATGTTAAAGAGGGAGCAACAGTGAAACTGAGCATTAATCCAGAAAAGGGTTATGATGTTGCTGGCTATATGGCATTAACTGTCAATGAAGGACCACATCGTGAAACCTTATCAACAAAAGGCAACAGTTTTACCATGCCTGATGCTGATATAGAAATTGCAGCGTCCTTTAAGTCACAGACAAATCCAGCCATTGATGTCCACACACCTCAGGAAAATGAAAGTTTCCAATTAGGTGATCATGGACCAATCTTCACTCAGATTGCTGATACCAGTGAAGAATCACGTTTTAAGATCAATACCTCAACATACGCCAACATCAACAATGAATCACTTTGTTGGAAAATCACTTATGCTGGTAGAAAGATTATCACTGGTGGTGATCTCCAACGCGCGGCACAAACAAAAATCATTAAAGATCATGGCGAAGATTTGGCAAGGACAGATCTATATAAACAATGCCATCATGGTTTCACCAATGCCGATGGTTATAAGAGCAAGACCCATTCTGGTCATTACGCTTTTGCTTTAGCAGTCAATGCCCGTCATACAGTTGTCTCTTATGGTGCGAAAACTGGTATTGGTGTTTATGGCTGTACAAAGAAAGTGCTCAATGATTCAACCCATTCCAATGTCTATAAGACGTATACCCAGGGAACGATTGTGGCTACGATAACAGATGATGGTCAACTGACATTTAATAAAAAGCCAGCAGTCAAAGGAAAACCAACTTTGACGCTAGCTAAATCAAAAATTACTTTATATAAAGGAAAAAGTACGACCATCAAAGCAACAGAACGTCCTTATGACAATATTACCTATAAGAGCAGCAACAAGGCCATTGCCACAGTTGATGCCAATGGTCGTATCACAGCACTTAAAGCTGGTAAAACAACCATTAAAGTGAAAGCCAATGGCATTACTAAGAAGATCACACTAACGGTTAAAAAGTGTAAGCTGACATTGAAGAAGACCAGTTTGACCATCAAAAAAGGCAAGACAGCGACCATTAAAGCAACTGCCAAGCCGGCAGATACTATCACGTATCAATCAGCAGATGAAACGATTGCAACCGTGTCAACTAAAGGTAAGGTCACAGCAGTGAAAAAAGGTAAAACAACCATTAAGGTGAAAGCTAATGGCATCACCAAAAAAGTGACTATTAAAGTGAAGTAACCTCTACCTGTGTAGAGGTTTTTTTACGCGCAAAAAAAGCCAGTGTTGCCACTGGCGTTTAACATATGATGACTTATCGCTCTTCAAGGGTCATTTCACCATGGCTCTTTTCAAGTAACATTGGCCAATCCTGACGCATCCAACGTTCTAAAGCAACATTTTTAACGTCTTCAATATTATCTGAGTGAACCAGAGTGATATATGTACCACTTACATTGTAGTAGTAATTGAAGATATTTGTAATGCCGTCGAATTCAACAAAACGGCAACTCTTAAAGCTGATTTTTGTATCTTTTAAGCCGAGTTCTTCACCACGCATATCTGCTTCTAAGTCAGCACGTTCACGGCCAACTGTTTCGTCCTTACCTCTGCCCCATAACTGCAGGACGCCTGAAGTAGGAATGCCGACACGATACAGCTTTTCATCACCGCATAGTTTTTTGACTTCAGCAACTGGTGGAATGTCTGGAACATACATCCAGCCAATGACCTTGCTTTTATTTAAACGGTGATTATCTTCGTATGATTTTCCTTTCCAATATTCAATTGAAGTGTTGTGATCCTTTGTACGCTCACCTAAAATTGTGTTGCAGTTTTCGGTGAGTAGAACCACTTGCTTGCCTTTTTCTGGAAAGCCGTCAATTTTAACAAAGTTCCAATTCATTTTGATCCCTCTTTCATCTGTTTTTTGATTAAGATATCTCACAAACTTCCTACTTCTATTTTAATATAGTTAACCAAGATTGTTCAATAATGTTTGCCCATTCTTGAAAAAAAGGTATGCCGTTACTCCGCCAATAATTATTTTCAACAAAATCAAAGAATACCCTTATGGTTGGTTGCGATTTGCCTACTATAAGGGTATGATAGTGTCGATTTTCTATCGGATGGCGCTATATCTGTTCGTTTATGGCAGATATATGGGTCACTATGACTGATTTTTAGGGGGTATAAACATGTCAAAATTTACGATGGATCAGTTAATTGCACACGCTAAGAGCCAGGGCTTTGTTTATCAGGGCTCAGAAATCTATGATGGCTTAGCCAACACATGGGATTATGGACCAATGGGTGTACAACTTAAACGCAATATTAAAGAATTATGGTGGAAGAGATTTATTCAGGAATCTCCTTACAATGTAGGTTTGGATTCAGCTATCTTCATGAATCCAAGAGTATGGCAGGCCAGTGGTCATGTTGGTAATTTCAACGATCCATTGATTGACTGCAAACAGTGTAAGACAAGACACCGTGCTGATAAATTAATTGAAGCTTATGATCCAGAAGTCCATAGTGATGGCTGGACACCTGCAGAAATGATGGCTTTTATCAAAGAACATAATATTGGCTGTCCAAACTGTGGTGGTCATGACTTTACTGACATTCGTCAGTTCGAATTGATGTTTGAAACATCAATGGGTGTTGTCAAGGATGATAAAAGTAAAGTTTATTTAAGACCAGAAACAGCTCAGGGTATCTTTGTCAACTTCAAAAACGTTCAGAGAACATCAAGAAAGAAAGTACCATTTGGTATTGGCCAGATTGGTAAATCATTCCGTAACGAAATCACTCCGGGTAACTTTATTTTCCGTACAAGAGAATTCGAACAGATGGAATTAGAATTCTTCGCTGAACCAGGTACTGACTTAGAATGGTTTGATTACTGGAGAAGCTTCTGCATGCAGTTCTTAAGAGACTTAGGTATTAAAGAAGAAAATCTGCGTTTCCGTGATCATGATAAGAAAGAATTATCTTTCTATTCTGCAGCAACTACCGACATTGAATATCTCTATCCATTTGGCTGGGGCGAATTATGGGGTATCGCTGACCGTACTGATTACGACTTAGGCAGACACATGGAGTACTCTAATAAATCATTAGAATATCAGGATCCAATGACTCATGAAAAATATATTCCTTATGTCATTGAACCTTCACTTGGTGCTGACCGATTATTCTTAACTGTTATTTCTGATGCTTATGAAGAAGAAGTATTGGCTAATAATGACAAACGTACAGTCATGCATTTCCATCCAGCATTAGCACCAGTTAAAGTGGCTGTTTTACCACTTACAAAGAAACAGAAAGATCAGGCAGAAGCCTTATTTAATGACTTAGTCAAAGACTTCTACTGTGAATTTGATATGGCAGGTCAGATTGGTAAACGTTATCGTCGTCAGGATGCTATTGGTACTCCATTATGTGTCACTGTTGACTTCGATACAGCTGATGACCAGAGCGTTACTGTTCGTGATCGTGACACTATGGAACAGATTCGTCTGCCTATCAGTGAATTAAAAGACTACATTAAAGAAAAAATTGCTTTCTAATCACTACTAAACAGAAGAGGAGGTGTTGACCATGGCGAAAATGTCGCAAGAAAAGATTGATGAAATCAGACAGAGTGTTGATATCGTCGATGTCATTGGTCAATACCTCGCTTTACATAAAGCAGGACGTAACTATAAAGCGGTCTGTCCTTTCCATAATGATACCAACCCTTCACTAATGATTTCACAACAGAAACAGATCTATCATTGTTTCGTATGTGGTAATGGTGGCAATGCCTTTACTTTCCTGCAACGCTTCAACAATATTTCCTTTATGGAAGCAGTGGAGCAGGTTGCAGAAATGGGTAATGTCGATATTTCCGACTATGTCATTCCCCATCAGCAGGTCGCTAAAGTAGCTGAAGGTGTGAAAGTCTATTATGACATGCATGAAGAAGCAGCAAAGCTGTATAGTTATTATCTCAACACCAGAGCGGGTACTCTGGCCATGGATTATTTACGTGGACGTGGTTTTGATCAGGATACCCTGACAAAGTTTGATATTGGTTATGCGCCACCAAAGCCAGTTTTGTATAATGCTTTTTCCAAACTTGATTATAAAGAAGTGGATATGGTCAAATCAGGACTGGTCATCGAGTCAGAGCGCCATTATGACCGTTTCAGTGATCGTATAATGTTCCCACTTCACGATGATCGCGGTCGCGTCGTTGGCTTTTCGGGACGTATTTATCGTCCTGGTGATGATGGTGCTAAGTATGTCAACTCACCTGAATCGGAGATTTTTATCAAGGGACGTACATTGTATAACTATCATCGCGCCTTGGATTCTGCCAAGCGAGAAGGTTTTGTCTATATCAATGAAGGCTTTATGGATGTCATTGCGATGTCTCGTGCTGGTCATGACAATGCGATTGCTTTGATGGGTACTGCCTTGACATCAGGACATATGCAGCTGCTCAACCGTATGTGCAAACGAGTGGTCCTATGTCTCGATGGTGATGAAGCTGGACAGAATGCAGCCATCAAAGCTGCCGAAATATTGCAGGAGAATCAGTTTAAAGTCGAAATGATTCTTTTACCTGAAGGACGAGATCCAGATGAAATTTTGACCTCAGAGGGCCGAGGCGGTCTTGATGAAATTCTGCGACATCTCATTAAACCGCTTGACTTCATGTTGGAACATGAGACTATGCGTCTCAATATGAATGATTATGAAGACCGTAAATCATTATTGATCAAAGGTTGTGCCGCAATCAGTCGTCTAACTGATAAAATTGACCGTGCCGCCTATATTGAAGAACTCGCTAAACGCACTCACTTCTCTGAAGCAATTGTACGTGAACAATTAAGTGAAGCAGCGAAACGACAGGTCGTCAAAGATGAGTATCCTGTCAGTCCTGTCGAACAGGTCAGACAGACACAGGCTGTCATGAATAAATATGACCGTGCTGAAAGAAGTCTGTTGTTCTACATGTTGAATGACCGTGCCGTGGCGCGCCGTTATGAAGTGGAAGCGGGCTTTATGTATAACGATACCTATCGTATCTTAGCTTCATACATTGTTGATTATTACCATCATCATCAGGAGATGAATGAAGCTGATTTGATCAATCGTATAGGTGATCATCAAGGTAATCTCATCAGTACCCTTGCTGCTGTAGCTGACAGTCATCTGCCACTACCATATAGTGACAAGGCCATTGATGATTATATAAAAATCATCTCAGAAAATGCACTGAGACTAAAAAAAGAACAATTACGTGATCAGTTCAATCACATAATAGATCCTCAGGTAAAATCAGAAATCCTGAAGCAAATTATCGCATTAGAAAAGGAGAACATATGAGTAAAAAAGAAACCACAGCAGTAAGCTTTGAAGACGTTAAGAATCTTATTTTAGAAACTGCCAAAGTCACTGACAACAAATTATCTCAGGATGCAATGGACGCATTCTTGTCAAAATATGATCTTAACGATGAAGAAGTTGAAGAATTGAATGACTATCTTTCAAAAAACTCTATTACAATTGAAGATGGACTTGATGCCCTTGAAGTTGATGAAGACGCATTACTAGATGACAGTCTTGGTGATGATGATCTTGATGATTTAGAAGGTCTCGAACTTGATGATGTTCTTGGTGAAGACGTTGATGATAGTGATGAGGATGATACTGATTCCCTCGACTTCGATGTTGATCTTGATACTGATGACTCCATGAGTATGGTACTTGTCACTGATGATGACGATGAAGATGATGACAATCAGTTAGGTTCAAATGTCAAAATCAATGACCCAGTCAAGATGTACTTAAAGGAAATCGGACGTGTTAATCTGTTGACTCAGGAAGAAGAACGCGAACTCGCTAAACGTATCCTTGAAGGCGATGAATTAGCTAAGCAGCAGTTGGCAGCTGCCAACTTACGTCTGGTCGTTTCTATCGCGAAACGTTATGTTGGCCGTGGCATGCAATTCCTTGATTTGATTCAGGAAGGTAACATGGGTCTGATTAAAGCAGTTGAAAAATTTGACTATACAAAAGGTTTTAAATTCTCAACTTATGCTACCTGGTGGATCAGACAGGCTATTACCAGAGCGATTGCTGATCAGGCACGTACCATTCGTATTCCAGTCCATATGGTTGAAACAATCAATAAGCTGACACGTATTCAAAGACAATTGATTCAGGAATTAGGAAGAGAGCCTACAGCTGAAGAAATCGCTGACCATATGGAAGGTATGACACCAGAAAAAGTCAGAGAAATTCAAAAGATTTCTCTTGAACCAGTTTCTCTGGAAACACCAATTGGCGAAGAAGACGATTCTCATCTTGGTGATTTTATTGAAGACGAAGGCGCTATGTCTCCAGATGACTATGCGTCTAACGAACTATTAAAAGATGAACTTAATGAAGTCTTACTAGAACTCACAGACCGTGAAGAAAAAGTATTAAGACTACGCTTTGGTTTAGATGATGGCCGTACAAGAACTCTTGAAGAAGTTGGTCAGGTATTCAATGTCACTCGTGAACGTATTCGTCAGATTGAAGCTAAGGCTTTAAGAAAATTGAAGCATCCATCTCGTTCTAAGAGATTAAAAGACTTCTTAGACCGTTATTAAGATGAAACTTCATTCCAAGCGATTAACTGCAATCAGTGAAGCCATAAAAAAGCATTGTACTGGACGTGTTCTTGCCGATATCGGTACGGATCATGCTTTGCTGCCATGTTATCTGGTGGATCAAGGCATTATCGATCTTGCATATGCCTGTGATGTGGCTGTTGGTCCTTTGGCAAGCTCTAAGGAAACAATCACAAGTTATCATTTAGAGGATCAAGTTATCCCTTTGCTTGGTGATGGTTTGGCACCTATTGTTGATCATCCATGTGATATGATTGCGATTTGTGGTATGGGTGGTATTTTGATGAGTAAAATATTAGATGCCCATCCAGAAATCCAAGCTCAGCGCTATTGTCTTCAGGCGAATACCGCTATTGATGAATTGCGTCACTATTTAATGACACATGATTATACAATCATTGATGAGACCATGGTCAAAGATGGCCGTCACATCTATGAAATTATCATTGCCAAAAGAGGTCATCAGACTTTAAGTGAAGAGGATATTATTTTTGGACCAGTATTACGTCTTGAACAGAGCCCATTGTTCAAAGAAAAATGGCACCGTGAACTTGAGACCCAATATCGTATTCTCGAAACTTTACAGCCTGATCATGAAAAATATGATAAAATCGTTCACTATAAACAATTAATCGAACAAGTATTAAACGTCCCCGACTAGGGACGTTTTTGGTAAAGGAGGATTGTATGAAAGCAAAAGAATTAATCACAGCCATAGAGGCTCATTATCCATTAACACTTCAGGAAGAATGGGATCATAGCGGACTTCAGTGTGGTGATATCAATCAGGACATTACGAAGGTCATGATTGCATTAGATTGTGACTTACGTACCTTAAAACAAGCCATTGAAGCAGGCTGTGATATGCTTGTGACACATCATCCGTTTTTATTTAATGATTTGACGCTTGACTTAAGCAAACCAACCGGTCAATTTATCAAACTGGCAATGACACATTCAATCGTGATTTACAGTAGTCATACCCCACTTGATTTTGTTTCCATGAATGAATGGCTGATTCATCAGCTGCCAGTATTTGATGTTCAAAACGCAGGTGAAAACGAAATGGCAAGAAGCGGCATTCTTGAAGGACCTTATTCATTTGATGAGTTTATTAAACTTGTCAAAGAAGCTTATCATGTTGATACTGTAAAAGTTGCCGGCTATAAGGACTTCATCAGTACTGTAGCTGTTTGTGGTGGCTCTGGGGCTAGCTTCATTGATGACATGGCTTCATTTGTCGATGCTTATATCACAGGTGATTTGAAATATCATGATGGTCAAAAAGCATATGAGCAGGATATTCTTCTTGTTGATATTGGTCATCATGCCGAAGTCATCATGGTTGATTGCCTCGCTGAAGAATTATCAACACTCGGTGTCGACATTGTCAAAGCAGAAAGCAAGGATTATTATGAGTATTACTAATCAAATCATAATGACAACAATGGCTTATCTATTTAAAGACGGGAAGGTCTTGATGCTTCATCGTACAAAAAAGAACCATGATATCAATCATGGCAAATGGATTGGTGTTGGCGGTAAAGTTGAAAATGGCGAAAGTCCATTAGAATGCATCAAACGGGAAGTGTTTGAAGAGACAGGATTGACGATGCATCATGTTAAGGCTGAAGGATATGTGACATTTCCAGGCTTCTTTGATGGAATTGATGCAGGGATGTTTGTCTATTCAAGTCATGACTTTAGTGGTACACTTAAAGCGTGTAATGAAGGTGAACTTAAATGGATTCCAGTTGATGCTTTTTCCCAACTGTCAATGTGGGAAGGCGATTATCATTTTCTCGACTGGATGAAAGATGACCAATTTCACATTGCTAAAATGACTTACAATGGAGAAGATTTGATTGAAGATATTGATGAAACTTATTAAACAAGGAAAGAAGTGATTTTATGCGTATTTTATGTATTGGTGATAGCAATACCTGGGGCTATGATCCAATGACAGGGGAACAACAGAAAAACCGTTGGACACAAATTTTAATGAAGCTTTTATCAGAGGATACCATTATTGAAGAAGGTCTCAATGGTCGAACCTTTGCCTTTGATGACCCTTCTAATTCCGAACGTAACGGCATCAAACGACTGCCAACAATTTTAAAAACTCATCAGTTTGTTGATTTGATTATTGTTATGTTGGGTACCAATGATTTAAAGACAGTTTTTCATGCAACTGCAGCTGACATCGCAAAATGTGCCCGTACTTTTATTGAGATAATCAATAATCCTGATTTTTATAATGGTTCTGTACCAAAAACGTTACTTGTTTCACCTGTTTATATTGATGATAATGTGGAAAATGTTTGGCTCGATCCAGAATTCTCCGTTGAGAGCGCTAAGGAATCACACTTGTTAGCTGAACACTTAGAAGTGGTCGCTAAGGATTGTGGGACAGCTTTTATGAATGCGGCTGATTATGCTGAAGCATCAAAGGTCGATTGCGTTCACATGGATGGCGCAAATCATCAAAAATTTGCTCAAGCTATTGCCGACAAAATCAAAACATTAAAGGCAGAAATTTAAAAAGCATAAAAAATAACGGTTCTTAAGTAAGACAGTGACACTCACTGCTTCTATTTAAGAACCGCTTTTTTATGAACGATTTTGTAAGGCTGCACTTTGACCAGCGACATAACCAGTTGTCCAGGCAATCTGAAGATTGAAACCACCAGTTGTGGCATCAAGATCCATGACTTCACCTGCAAAGTACAAGTTATCGATCTTTTTAGAAGCCATAGTTTTAGGATTGATTTCTTTTAAATCAATGCCACCTTTAGTAATCATAGCTTCTTTAAAACTGCGTCGTTTAAGATCGATGAATGTGAATTGCTTCATCGTGGAGACAATTAAAAGACGTTGCTCACGGGTAATTGCATATGCTTTTGTCTGCGAATCGATATCACAAAGTTTGAGCAGGACATGACTTAAACGCTCAGGAATGAAAGTACTCAATACATGATAGACAGCTTTGTGGGAACTATTTTGGAGTTTCTTGACAAGCATAGCATCTAGTGTCTGCGCATCTAAATCAGGCAGTAAGTCAATGATGATTGACTGATTTTTTTGTATGAAGGTACTCATATTGATGATGACAGGACCACTTAAACCAAAGTGTGTAATCATCACATCTCCTCGAGCCTGATGACGTACTTTTTTATCTTTCAGCATGACTTTTACATGGGTGAGTGTCAAACCTTGAAGTGCGGCAACACTTTCACCATTTTGAAGTGTACAACTTAAGGCAACTAAAGCAGGTGCAGGAGGAATGATGCGATGATAATCTTTAACGAACTCATAGCCATCACCAGTCGAACCAGTGACAGGATAGCTCATGCCTCCCGTAGCAATAATGACCGCATCACCTTCAATGAGGTTACCATCATTGAGTACAACACCAGTGCATTTTTGATCATTGATACAAAGCTGACTTACCGTATGATTAAGGTGCAGATCAACATTTGCTCCTTTAAGATTTTTCTCGAGTAATGTCAAAACATCTGCTGCCTGATCACTGACAGGAAACAGGCGATGATTGTCTTCTTCTTTTAAAGGACATCCATGATTTATGAGAAAGTCTTTCATATCTTCAACATTCCAAGTCATTAAAGCACTATGCAGGAAACGTTTGTTGCCACTGATGGCATTCATGATGCCCTGATTGTCAGTATCGTTGGTGACATTGCAGCGGCCATGTCCTGTCATTAACAGTTTTCGTCCTAATTGACCTTTTTCAATAAGTGTGACCTTTGCTCCGTGTTGGGCAGCACTGATGGCTGCTATCATACCTGCAGGACCACCGCCGATAATAATGATATGGTTCATTGAATGACCTCACTAAATGTTTTTGGGAAATGTCAAAGTGACAGTTGTACCTTTATCAGGGACACTCATTAAAGAGACCTGAGCTTTATGGAGCATAGCTCCGTGCTTGACAATTGATAAGCCTAATCCCGTTCCACCGACAGGATTAGAACGGCTTTTATCAACACGATAGAAACGTTCAAAAACAAATGGCTGATGAGAATAAGGAATACCGATACCAGTATCGGTAACAGTGACAACAACTGTATCATTATTTTCCATCACTGATAATAATACCTCTCCATGAGGCACATTATATTTAATGGCATTTTCACATAAATTCACAATCATTTCGTCAAGAATCAGCAAGACACCTTTAATTGTGCAGTGTTCCCCAGTTAAATGGATGGTGATGTCATTTTGGGCACATTGTGGCTCAAGACTATCAATAATATCGTAACATAGGTCATAAAGATCAACATCAGTATAAGCATAGGTGACATTATCTTCATCAAGTTCTGATAATGTGATGATATTATTGACTAATGCGATCATTCGTTGGGATTCGCTGTAAATATCTTGTGAGAATTCTCTGATTTTATCGTCTTCAACAATACCGCTAGCCATCAGTTCCGCAAAACCCGAAATCGATGTCAATGGTGTTTTTAATTCATGGGATACATTAGCTGTAAACTCTCGTCTGAGTCGCTCGCGTTGTTCACGTTCTGTGACATCAACCATAATGATAACGACACCCGTTATTTCATTGTGGGCTATGACAGGATTGGCAATCATGGCCCAGTTATGATCATCAAGATCAACCATGGCTTCAGTACGCTTGTTGTTTAATGCCTCTTTGATACAGTCCACTAGTGGTTCGGATAGATTAGGAAAGAGATTTTTACCGATTTCCATACCTGTGATCAATGACAAAGCACTATAGTTGGCACTGATTACAATACCATTGATATCTGTCAGGATAAAGCCTTCAACCATATTATCAGTCAATGCCGAAAATTCTTTCTGCTTTGTATAGAGTTCATCGATTTGCGTTGTAATTGTCTTTTTTTGCTCCGTCATTCGCGTGATGAGGGGCTCAAGTTCACTATAGCTTCCCGCATCTGGCTCGTCTAAATCAAGGTCGTTGATTGGTTTGACAATTTGACGGGCAAATATTAATGACAATAAGCTGGAAATCAACAACATTCCAAAGAAGACAAAGAATGCTGGAGAGATGGCATTTAACGCTGATTGGACGGCACTCATCGGTCTGCTTAAACGCAATATCGTTCCATCAGGACAGAGCTTGGCATAGTACATGGTGGTAACACCACCGGTTTGCGAACGACGGATGCTGCGACCTTCGCCACTGGTGATGGCTTTGTTCACTTCTTCATAGTCAAGCTGATTAGCGATAGGTAATTGATAGAGATTATCATAAATAACCTCACCGTTACTGTTGATCCAAGTGACGCGATTGATGTTTTCCAGTTTTTCCAGATAATCTGCACCCTCAATCATCAAGGCACGTTCAACATA
Organism: Erysipelotrichaceae bacterium; assembly: GCA_017633115.1. Classification (GTDB taxonomy): domain Bacteria; phylum Bacillota_I; class Bacilli_A; order Erysipelotrichales; family Coprobacillaceae; genus RGIG9341. The sequence continues at coordinate 17,943 of JAGBPZ010000060.1, forward strand.
GACGGCTTCTTGTTGCAAAACCTCATAGGTTTCTTCTCGCGTCTGCTGATATTGATAGACAAAGAAAATACTGTTGGTGACTGTTAAAACAAGCAGACCAATTAAGAAGAGGTATAAAAAGATTTTTCTTCTCATGCGACGACGTCCTTCATGCGGTAACCAAGACCCCTAACAGTTTCAATGTAAGAACCTGCATCTTTGAGCTTTGAACGCAGGGTACGAATATGGACATCAAGCGTACGGTTATCACGTTCATTATCAAGTCCCCAGATACGTTCCATGAGTAC